>JAYTWT010000447.1:0-8858 GCA_043743295.1 Alphaproteobacteria bacterium
GCCACCGGTGCGCATGCTCACACAGTCGTCAAGGTAGCCGACATCAACCTCTTGACCGCCGATGGCATGGCCGCCTTTCAGCAACGCGCCGACGGCGTCGCGCGCGATTTCTGCGCCGACGAAAAGAGCCTCTCAGCGCGTGCTCACTGCCGGATCGGCGTCAAGGCCGAACTCAATGACAAGGTTGCCGTGATCCGCGCCGCCCAGCTGGCCCGCGCCAACCAGACCCTCGCCGCCCGCTAGCCTCAGCCCCCCAAAGCCGAGCGGACGTGTGAACGGGCCTGCGGCTTCCCCAGCCGCAGGCCCAATCACGTTTAGGCTCAGGCCGCGTCGACCAGCACGATCTCCGCATCGCTGATCGCCGTGAACCGCAAAAGCGCCTCGTCGCGTACGGCGGCACCGTCGCGGGCGTTCAAGCGAACGCCATTGATGTCCACAACCCCGGCGGCGCTGGCCAGATAGGCCCAGTGGTCCTGGCCCAGCGCATATTCCACCGTCTCGCCCGCCTTTAGTGTTGCACCCACGACCCGCGCGTTCGTGCGGATCGGCAAGGCGTCAGCATCACCGTCGATGCCGCTAGCCAGTGTGACGAAAGCGCCGGCGCGGTCACCCTTCGGAAAGGGCTTTGCGCCCCAGCCCGGCGCAGCGCCGCGCGAGGTCGGCTCGATCCAGATCTGGAAGAGTTCGGTGGTGTCGGATTCCAGGTTAGACTCCGAATGGCGGATGCCGGATCCGGCGCTCATCACCTGCACGTCGCCGGCTTCGGTCCGGCCTTCGTTGCCCAGGCTGTCCTTGTGGGTGATCGCGCCTTTGCGGACGTAGGTGATGATCTCCATGTCCGCGTGGCCGTGCGGCGGGAAACCGGTATCCGGTGCGATCTCGTCGTCGTTCCAGACCCGTATCGGGCCCCAGCCCATTTTCTTGGGGTCATGATAGTCACCGAACGAGAAGTGGTGGCGTGCCTTCAACCAGCCATGATCGCCGCCGCCCAGCCGGGCAAAAGGCCTCAAATCAATCATCAGATGTCTCCAATCTGGCGCGAGCAAGCGCGCCACTTTCGAGGCCAGATATAGGGTGCAGAATTCGAACTTAAATGGCTGCCCTCCGGCCCCCTTCAGCCCGGGTTCATCGCCGGTCGGGTCTCATGGTGATTAGGCTTCAAAGGTGCACGCCATGACGACGAAATCGGTACGACCCCTCCTCTTAGCCCTAACGGTGTCGCTCGCCGCTGCTTTCGGTGGCGCTCAGGCCCAGCCCTATCGCGGTGGATCGATCACCCTCTATGACCAGCCGGATTTTCAGGGGCAGTCCGTCACCATTACCCAGTCGGTGTCGAACCTTGGAAAGTGGCGCTTCAACGATCGGGCGCAGAGCGCGCGCGCCGAGGGCCGCTGGCTGATCTGCGAACACGACGAATTGCGCGGCCGATGCCAGGAGGTCAGCGGCGCGATCCCCAATCTGCATACATTCGGCCTAATGGCGCAGGTGTCTTCCTTGGCACCGGCAGACCGCCCGCGCGACGACCAAGGCGGCTATGGCGGCAGTCCTCGACCAAATCCAGGCCGCGATGCCCGCGGCATCGAGGGCGCGCGCACGGTGTTCTTCCCCCGGCCCAGCGTTGACGGCATCGACGTGGCGGCTGGGGATCGTGGTGCAGACACCTATTGCCGCCGACAAGGTCTGGGGCAGGCGGTGTTCTTCGATTCCAACGAACGTGCCCGGCAAGCCATTGGTCCGGACGGCGAATTGCTCGGCAGATCGTCCGTGCTGCGCGATCTGCTCTGCCGCAGGTATTGACCCGCGCCTGTGAGCCTGCCCCTCTTCGTCGGTGACGGGGAGATGTGGATGGTCCGGACGATCTTTTGTGCTGCGGCGGCTATCGGACTGGTCGCGGCGGCTCCGGGGCCTCCAGACTGGCGTACCCTGGATCTCGAGAACACCCTGGTCATCGAGACCTCTAAGGGGCGCGTCGTCGTCGAGCTGCGGCCCGAGTTCGCGCCGAGGGGCGTTGAACGGGTCAAGCGGTTAGCCCGCGAGCACGTCTATGACGGGCTGCAGTTCCATCGCGTGATCGAAGGCTTCGTCGCCCAAACGGGAAATCCTAACAACAAGGACGGCGGGACCAGTGCCTATCCTGATCTTCCACCAGAATTTTCGTTCCGTATCCCGGCGGACGCCGTGGCGTTGGTCGTGGACCGTAGCGACGTGCGAGAGGGGTTGGTCGGTGCCGTTCCCATCGTGGCGGTGTCGAAGGCGGAGCAGGGTCTGAGTTCGGACCCCCGGGTGCGCGCCTGGGGCGCCTATTGTCCCGGCGTTGTGGGCCTGGGACGACAGGCCGACCCTGGAACGGCCAACAGCGAAATCTTCTTCATGCGCGCCGCGGCCCGGCGATTGGACCACGACTATGCGGTGATCGGACGCGCCGTTGTCGGGCTCGACGTGATCCGCAAGGTCGCTGTCGGCGAGCCGCCAGCTGTCCCCGACCTGATGCTGAAAGTGCGAGTGGCCGCTGATCTGCCCGCCGCCGAGCAGCCGAAACTGGAAATCATGGATACCCGAGGACCAGCCTTCCGGGCACTTGCGACAGCGTCCAAGGCCAAAGCTGGCGCGGATTTCTCCGTCTGCGACCTGCCCGTACCAACCCGCCCGATGGGAGCACGCTGAGCATGAAATTTATGAGGTCTCTCAGCGTCTTGGTATTGATCGCTCTTGCCCTGGGCCTCGGTATCGGTGCGCTGGCGGCAGCTTACGGCGGCGACATCGGACGGCAGATCGTTGAGGGTGTCGAAGCTCTCGGCGGGCTTTGGTTGAACGCCCTGCGCATGACGGTGATCCCGCTGATCTTTGCGGTGCTGGTCACGGGGATCGCTCAGGTCTCGGACGCCGCGAAGACCGGGCGTTTGGCCATGAAGGCGGTGGGCTGGTTCCTTGGTCTGTTACTCGTCTCCGCGACCACATCGGTGTTGCTGGTGAACGGCATCCTGGCGGCCTGGCCGGTGGGCGAGGCGGCCTCTGCGGCGCTGCGTGCGGGCGTCCAAGCCCCGCTCGTGGGCGCTCAGGTGACCCCGGACTTCGTTGCCTGGGTCAAGAGCCTCGCGCCTGCCAACCCGATCAAGGCCGCAGCCGAGGACGCGATCCTGCCCATCGTGGTGTTCGCGGTGTTCACCGGATTTGCGCTCACCCGCCTGCCCGAGGGTCGGGGCCGTACCCTGCTGGAGGTGTTCAACGGGTTAGGCGAGGCGATGATCGTGATCGTCCGCTGGGTGCTGTTGGCCGCACCTATCGGTGTCTTTGCTTTGGGGTTGGGCGTCGGACTTCGGGCCGGGGCGGGCGCGGCAGGGGTACTGGGCCACTACATTGTCACGGCGTCCTTAGCCGGATTGGCAATCGGTATGATCGCCTATGCGGTGGCCATCACGTTTGGTCGGGTCGGCCTGGGGCGCTGGGCGCGCGCGACGTCGCCCGTTCTGGTGGCGGCTTTCGCGTCGCAGTCGTCGCTGGCCTGCCTGCCGGCGATGATCGAGCGTTCCCGCGATGACCTGGGCGTGCCGCCGCAGGTGGCCAATCTGGTGCTGCCGCTGGCGGTGGCGGTGTTCCGGATGACCAGCCCGGCGGTTAATCTGGCGGTCTGCATCTTTGTGGCCCACGTCTACGGATTGCACCCGTCGGCGCTGCAGTATGTGGGCGGCGTGCTGGTGGCGGTGGCGGTCAGCATTGGCTCGGTCAGCCTGCCGGGGCAGGTCTCATTCATCGTCAGCGTCGCGCCGATCTGCATTGCGCTGGGCCTACCCATCGACGTGCTGCCGATCCTGCTGGCCGTCGAGGTGATCCCGGATATCTTCCGTACTATGGGCAATGTCGCGGGCGATATGGCCGTGACCGCTATTGTCGCCAAGGACGAGCCAACAGCACCTAGCCAAGCCTGATCGACTCCGTCAGGGTCCGCCACCATGACAAACGAACCCTTCTTTCGAAAAGACGGCGACCTGTTCGTCCCCACCCGCGCGGGCGCCGGCCCGTGGGACCCAAACTCGCTGCACGGTCGGGTGATCGTCGGCCTGCTGGGCGCGGAGATCGAGCGCCGGCATGGCAGCGCCGAGTACATGCCCTCGCGGCTGACGGTGGACATGTACAAACTGCCCGACCTGTCGCCGGTCGAAGTGGTCACCCGGATCGTCAAGGACGGCTACCGGATCAAGGTCATCGACGCAGAGTTCATCTCCGGCGGGGTCAGCGCTGGACGCGCCACCTGCCAACTGCTGCGAAAGACCGAGAACGCGCCAGGCAAGGTCTATCAGCGCGCGCCGTGGGGCGCCCCACCGCCCCACACGCTGGATCCCCCCGCCGACCGGCCGCTAGGCGGCATGTGGGCGATGCGCAGCATCGAGGGCGCCTTCATGCGCGGCGAGGGTCCGCGCAAGGTCTGGATGTCGGAGGTGCGCGATCTGGTTGAAGGCGATGCCCTGACGCCCTTTGCCCGCGTCGCCGTGGCGGCCGACTTTGCCAGCCCTTTCGCCAATGCCGGCGACCAGGGGCTAGGCTATATCAACACCGATGTGACGCTCTACCTGCACCGCCAACTGGTCGGCGAATGGCTGGGCGTCGAGAGCCTGACCCATGGGGCCACTGACGGTGTGGCGGTGGGCGACTGCCTGCTCCACGACGAGCAGGGCTTCATTGGTATGGCCAGTTGCACGGCTCTGGCGCAAAAGCGCAAGCTGGGGTGACGTTGGGCCGATCAGGCCGCCACAGTCTGACGTCGCCATGCGGCTGGGGGTTGGCCCTGTTCGCGTCGAAATGCGCGGGTGAAGGCCGACTCAGACTCATACCCCACGCTAAACGCGATCTCGGCGATGGATTGCCGGGTCTCCCGTAGCTTTTGCATAGCGACCTGCATCCGCCAATTTAGCAGATAGCGCATGGGCGGCACGCCGATGAGTGCGGTGAAACGCTCTGCAAAAGCTGAGCGCGAGAGATTGACGGCCTGGGCCAGGGCCTCTGCCGTCCAGTGACCTTCCAGTTGCGCATGCAGCAGGGACAGCGCTCGACCGACGGCCGGATCACGCAGGCCCGCCAACCAGCCCGTTTCTTCAGGTGGCAGTGCGCTCAGGTGGCGGCGGACGACCTCGACGAACAGTAGCTCGGACATTTTTGCCAGAACGGTCGCGGCACCTGGATCGCCCTCAGACATGGTCTTGGCCGCGTGGGAGAACGTCGCCGCCATCCACTCGCCGCTAGGCAGCGAGGCGAGGGAGAGAGTCATCAGCGAAGGCAGGTGAGCCAGCAGGGGATGTAGCGGGGCATTGCCCCCCAGGAAACCGCAAACCATCCGCGTGGCCGCGCCGCCGCCGCCGTGTCGAATTCTGGCGACCCCCAGTGAATGCGGCGTCTGGATCAGCTCCCCTGCATCTACGGGCGCGGCATCCAGAACGCTGCCCATGACGTGGGGACTGCCATGCGGCAGCAAGACGACGTCGCCGGGTGTGACACGACAAGCTGGGCCATCGGTGAGCTGAAGATGGAATGCGCCCTCCAGCACGTAGTGGAAGCACACCACCTGCTCGGGCTGTGCCATAAACGGGCGCAGCAGTTCGGGTGCCACCCCGCCCGCGACCGACCAAGGCGCGGTGAATTCAGCGTCCATATAGACGCCGCCCGTTAGGCCGACGACGCGCAGAACATCCGACAGGGCATCCATGGGGGCCTTTGAGGCCCGTGCGGCGTTTGGGTCAAGACTCCCGGCGGCGCAGTCATTCTTGGGTCGCCGGGGATGGCCTAGTGAGCCCATACGTGGACGACGGCACGCACGCGCCAACGTAAAGGACCTAGCGATGAACCCGAACAAAGCGCTCTGGGAAAAAGGCGACTTCACCCGAATTGCGGCGGCCATGCGTGAGAGCGGCGAGCAGCTGGTCGCTGATCTGGGGATTGGGGCAGGGATGCACGTCCTCGATCTCGGTTGCGGCGACGGCACAACGGCGCTGCCCTCTGCGGTCCAGGGGGCCGATGTTCTGGGCGTTGATATCGCCGACAACCTGGTCGCTGCGGGCAATGCGCGTGCCAAGGCGGCGGGTCTGCCAAACTTGCTGTTTCAGGTGGGCGATGCCTCCAACCTTGAGGGCCTGAAGGATCGGACGTTTGATCGGATTGTGACGATGTTCGGTGCCATGTTCGCGCCGCGTCCGAACGACGTGGCTAAGGAGATGGTGCGGGTCACCAAAGTTGGGGGCTGTATCGTTATGGGCAACTGGATCCCCGGCGATCCGAGCTTTATCTCTCAAGTCCTGAAGATCAGCGGGTCCTATTCGCCGCCGCCACCCGAGGGGTTCATCAGCCCCGTCACCTGGGGCGTTGAGGCCAATGTCGTTGACAGGTTCGGGTCGGCGGGCATCTCTGCAAGCCAGATCACCTGCGCGCGGGAGACCTATACCTTTAACTATGCGGGGACGCCGGCGGCCTTCCTGGATGCCTTCCGCACGTTCTACGGCCCGACCATGAACGCCTTCGATGCCGCAACGAAAGACGGTCGGGCGGACGACCTGCAGCGCGACCTTTTGGCGCTGTTCCAGAAGGAAAATCAGAGCCAAGCATCGGACAGGACCACCATCCCCGCCAGCTATCTGCGCGTCACCGTTTTGGTTTGATCTGGCTTTAGCCTTTCCCAATCCGAGCGAACGGGACATTCTCCGGGCAAGGGCCGCCACAGGTCCATGGGAGGCTGGCATGAACATCACCAAGCTGATCGGCGCGTTCGCCGTGGCCCTGGCCTTGACGGGCGCCCCGGCGCTGGCCAATCCGCCCAACGCGCTGGACGCCTATGTGGCCAAGCCGGACGCCAGCTTCGCCTGGAAGGTGGTCGGCGACCTCAAAGGCGAGGGCTATCACGGCGCGGTGCTGGAATTGACCAGCCAGACTTGGACGGCCAACAAGGATGTGGACCGCACCGTCTGGAAGCACTGGCTGACGGTAATCGTGCCGGATCAGGTGCGCCACGACAAGGCGTTCCTCTACATTACCGGCGGTGACCTCGGCGATCCGGCCCCGACCAAGCCTGCCGACCGCTTTGCGAAGCTGGCCACCGACACCGGCTCGGTGGTGGTCGAACTGGACGATGTGCCGAACCAACCGCTGACCTTTGCCGATGATCCCTTGAAGAAGGCCCGCGTCGAGGACGAGATCATCGCCTATCTCCAGGCCCGGTATGCGACCACACGGAACGCGGATCAGTTGTTGCGTTTGCCCATGGTCAAGAGCGGAACCCAGGCCATGACCGCCGTTCAGCAGTATCTGGCGAGTGACTTGGGCGGGAAGCTCAAGGTGGACGGCTTCGTTGTCGCCGGCGGCTCAAAGCGTGGTTGGACCACCTGGCTGGTGGGGGCGGTGGACAGGCGCGTGGTCGGCATCGTGCCGATCGTCATCAACGTTCTGAACCCCAACGCCACGACCATCCATCACTGGCGGGCGATGGGGTATTTCTCCCCAGCGTTGCAAGATTATATCGACGCTGGCTTGATCCCGGCCATGGTCGGCAGGCCCGGCCTGGATGGCGTCAACCGCATCGAAGACCCCCTGAACTATCAGGACCGGGCGACGATGAAGATCCCCAAATACCTGATCAACGCGGTCGGCGATGAGTACTTCCCGCCCGACAACACCCGCTATGGCTACTCGCGCGTGGCCGAACCCAAGCGCCTGCGGATGATACCCAATTCCAAGCACTCCACCGCTGGCACGGACATCATGGAGAGCATCACGGCTTTCCATGATGCGGTGCTGAACGGCCGCGCCATCCCCGGCTATTCCTGGCGCGTTGACCGGGCCAGGGCGATTACAGTGCGTACGCCGGTAGTGCCGACCGAGGTACGCCTGTGGCAGGGCAACAATCCCAAGGCCCGCGACTTCCGCGTCGACAGCATCGGCAAAGCCTTCACCTCGACCGTGCTGACCGCCCGCAAGGACGGCAGCTACTTCGCCGCCGCGCCGAAGAATGCCGCCGGCTACACGGCCTATTTCGTAGAGCTGACGTTCCCCAGCGGCGGCAAGTACCCGCTGAAGTTCACCACCGAGGTCCAGGTGACACCGGACGTGCTGCCCTATCAGTGGAAGGACGCTAAGCCGATCACAACGCCGGCGAAATAGGGACCGGTTCTCGCGATGCGGTGGTTTCCTCCGCGCGCGGCTTCGCCTATCCCAACCTGATGTTCGCCGCCACGCCCCGCCCCGAAGTCCAGAACCTTCGCCTCTCCAAAATTCGTGAGGTCGCTAACGCGGGCCTGGGGCGCGACGACATTCTCGCCTTCTGGTTCGGGGAGAGCGACCAGCCGACGCCCGGCTTCATCCGTGAGGCCGCGTCGCGGGCGTTGCTGGAAGGCAAGACGTTCTACACCCACAATCTGGGCCGCGCCGATGTGCGCCAGTCGCTGTCGACCTATCTGACCACTTTGCACGGTGTGCCCCTCGGGACCGAGCGGGTCGCCATCACCAGCGCTGGGGTCAACGCTCTGATGTTGGCCGCACAGCTGGTGATTTCGCCAGGCGACAAGACCGTGGTGGTCGGGCCGATCTGGCCGAATGTTCCGGAGATCCCGAAGATCCTCTCGGGCCGGGTAGAGATGGTGCCGCTGGAAGCGGCCCAGGGCCGGTGGCGTCTGGATATGGATCGGCTGATGGACGCGCTGACGCCGGACACCCGCGCGCTGATCCTCAATTCCCCGAACAATCCTAGCGGTTGGATGAACCCAGAGGGCGACCGGGCGGCGATCCTGGCGCGGTGCCGCCAATTCGGCATCTGGCTGATCTGCGACGATGTCTATGAGCGGCTGACGTTTGATCGACCCAATGCGCCGTCATTCCTGCCG
>JAYTWT010000448.1:0-3352 GCA_043743295.1 Alphaproteobacteria bacterium
CTTCCCGCCAGCGCGATCCCAATGTCGTCCAGCACGATGACACCGTGCTAAGGGCGGTCTCAGATAGTCCGATTGGATTTCCCCTCGGCGGCGATCGCCCGCAAGCGAAAAGCGTTCAGCTCGCTAACTACTTTCTCTGCAGATCGCCCCATAATTGGCAGAACTTCATCGACACCGTTCCACCGAATAGAACGCAACCGATAGGTGCGAGCGCGTGCGCCGGGCTTGTACCTGAAGCCGATCATATTGCGGCTTCCTAGGCGAGATGGGAGCCGGAAGATCAAAAAGACATCGACGTCGCGCCAAAAAACCTTCCAGGGGGCCCCTTCTAGGCCGCCCTTCACTATGAAGCCCTCTGCGTTGAGGACAATGCGCCCAGGGAAAATAAGCAACCAAGCGAACACGGCTGCGGCCAGAACAAACAGACTTAAGCCAAAAAACAGTATCCAGCCGTCAGCATCGGCACGACCAAGGAGCCAATGCGCAACGGCGACGAGCGCAAGACTGTAACCCAAGTACAGTGCCATCTTCCATCGTGCGGTCGATATTTCTGTTGTCTCTACAGGTAGGCCCCATCTCTCCAGATCTGATTGCGTAGCCATCCGGATGCCTATTTGCGAATGCGTTTCCCTGCCGCCCAACCTTCTACCTTTCAACTTGCGTTCATTTTACAGGCACCACTCGTTAGAGCCTTGTCACTAACCCACCGGCGCAATCCCCACATCATCAAGCGCAATAACCCCGCGCTTCGAGCGATCAAAGTCGAAACGCACGGTCTTCAGAGCGCCGAGATCCAGCCGCGGATTGGCCTTGGCGAAGTCGGCCAGCGGCAGGCGGTAACGGCGCAACACCACTTCAGCGGTCTTGGTCCCGTCGATTTCGGGGAAGGCGCGGGTTTGGCCCTTGATCTGGGGGTAGAGCACCTGATCGTGCGAGAGCGGTAGACGCGCCTCCACGCCGCTGGCATCGATCAGCACCACGGTCCAGTCGAGCGGTGCGGGCTTGGGCGTCTTGCCTCTGGCCTTAGGCGGCTTGAAGCCTTCCGGCAGGCTCTTGAGGTCCGCGTCGGCGGCGCTGAAAACCAGATCTGCGCTCGGCCCTGCGCCAACGGCCGCTGCGCCCAAATCAAGGCTGTAGGACGCCCCCTTGTGAACCCGATCATCCCAGCCGACGAGCGCGGCCTGAGTGTCCATCTGGTTGGACTTCAGCTTTACGTCAGCCTCGCGCCAGACCGACAGGTTGCGACCGGCGATGGTGCCGCCCGAGCTGGCCGTTGCCACGTCGAGGTCTTCTTCAAACGTCGCGGCCATGACCGTGCGGCTGTCGGTATAGTTGGCGGCCAGATAGCCCTTGGGCAGCCAGGCCGCGCCGCGCCGGGGATCAGCAAACAGCGGCTGATATCCGCTACGATCCATCAACGTGGTCTGCAGGAACGCTGAGAGATAGACCTTGGCGATCTGGCGCTGGTCGTCCGGCGGCAACAGATCGCGCAGGTTCAGCAGAACCGGCCACGGCAGGCCAATGTCGTTATCGCCCCAGGTGGTGTTGAATTGGCCGTGGTTGGCGTCCTTGATATAGAGCGAGGACTTAAAAGCTGGAACCTGCCCGGTCAGCGTGTCGCGGGCGTACTGGGATGATCCCATGAACGAGCTCACGTCCCCGTCCAGGCTGCCGTGCAGGACGAAATAGTTCACATCCTTCAGCGGCGTCGGGCGGCTGCGTGCCTTGTACTGGCCGTCGACCGGCGCAATGGCAGCAACAGCGCGCAGATTGAACCCATAGCGGAAGGGCACGCTGGCATCGTCCGGATAGTGAGACAGCTTGTTGAATGCGGCAGCCACCGCCACGGCCTCGCCGCCGCGCGAATGGCCGATGATGCCGATCCGGTCCATGTCGACCTTGGCGTAGAGCGGATTGGCGCGGTCGGCATTCCAGCCGCGCCATTGGACCAGATGCTCCAACAGCATCCAGCCTCTGGCGTCGTTCTCCTTGCTGGGCCGGTCCTCCAGCGGATTGATCCTGTCGACCAGCGAACTGTTGAGGAAGTTCTCGTCCACCGAGACCAGGATGAACCCCTGGCTGGCCAGCAGTTCGCCCAGGTAGGCATAACCGGGGTCTGAGAAATCCTCCATCGAATGGTTGCCGTGGACGATCAGGACCAGCGGGAACGGTCCCGGACCCTCCGGAGCCCAGACCCGGCCCTGGACGGGGAAGGCCTTGGGGTCAAAACCCCAGTAGGCGGTGCGCAGCTTGCCGCCCAGGCCCTTCCACTCGGTGTCCAGCTTGGAGCCATCGACGGGTTTGGAGCGCCAGCTGGCCTTGGCCGCGAAGTCGGGTCGGTGGCGGTCTGATCCGCCCCCATAGCTATAGGTGCGCACCTTGAACGGGCCGGGTTTGCCGGGGTCCGGCATCGCCAGGGTCGTTCCCTCCAGCCGATAGCCCTTTAGCGTCGGGTTTGGATCTTCCGGCGTGCGCAACACCCCGAAAGCCAGACCACCCAAGGCGATAACGCCGATCAGCGTGGCGACCCAAGCGCCTATCGGGCGTGCCGCTCGTCCCTTGCTCAGCAAGCCCGCGATGCCGCCGACCGTGAGGACCAGGCCGAGCAACAAAAGGGTCGTGAATATCGCCACGCCCTTACCGTCCCAGATACCCAACATCAGGAAGATCGTCGGCGGCAGAGCCAAGGCCGCGGCCAGACGGAACCGTCCGGGAAACACTAAGACTATCCGCGCTGCAAAGATCACACCCAAGCCGACCAAGGCCAGCAGCAGAATGTTCACCACCAGAGCCAGCAGCTGACCCGGACTGAAGTTCGGCGCGATGTCGTAGAGGAAGATAGACCCGAACAGCGCTGCCCACACCGCAACCAACGCCCAGGCCGCCGCCGTCCACGACCGGGGCGATGGGCTGAACGTCTGCCGGAGCTGGGCCCCGATCCGCTTCAACCCTGAAATCACGCGCGACATCTTTGGCCCCCGAACACCTTGCCCGGTCGCACCATGTCGGATTGCCAGAGTCCTGACAGCTTTATTCGTGGTCACGCCGTCCGGGCTTTCCTCAAACGACCGTTTGAAATAGCGTCGGTTCCTGACTTTCCCTGATTGGACCCGCACATGATCCTCTACGGCACGCCCAACCCCGCCCCGAACCCGCGCCGCGTGCGCATATTCCTGGCGGAAAAGGGGATCGACCTGCCCGAGACCAACGTCAACATGATGAAGCGTGAGCACAAGTCGCCGGAGTTCCGCGCCAAGAACTCCATGGGCCAGATCCCGACCCTGGAACTGGACGACGGGACCTGCATCTCTGAAACGGTCGCCATCTGCCGCTACTTCGAAGAAACCAACCC
>JAYTWT010000449.1:0-3224 GCA_043743295.1 Alphaproteobacteria bacterium
CCGTCAGCGTCCAGAAGGTTGCCCTCGCGGTCGCGCTTGAAGATCGCCCGGAAGTTCCAGCCGTGGCCGTGATAGTCGGCGAACTGGGTGTCCTTCAGCTTTGAATTCAAATCGAAAACATTGCGCAGGAAATCGAGATCGGCCCAGAGCCCGCGCGGCGCGGCACCCTCAGGATTACGATCCAGGACCTTCCGGATCTCTTCCGAGGTCGGGTATTTCTGACGCTCAGGCCACATGAAGGGCGCGTCGGCCTCGTAGTCCCACATCGTGTAGCCGAGGTAGGTGTTCACGAACATATTCGGCTGGTGCATGTGGCAGTTCATGCACTGGGCGGTCGGGATCGCGCGGGTGAAGGCGTGTTGGATCGGGTGGCCCGGTTCGTCCTTGTTGATGGTCGGATCGACGCTGGCCGACTTGCCGTCGCGGCCGTACTTGGCCCAGGTCAGGCTGGCGTGCGGCTGGCGATTGTTCGCATAGACCACGTGGCAAGACGCACAGCCCGACTGGCGATAGTCGCCCGGTTGGTCGTTGGTGCCCATGAACCAGGTGAAGGGGTCGTTCAGGCGGGTCTTGTGAATGTTCAAGACCGGGATCGCCACGCGCAGGCCGGTGCCGGGGCCACGGTTGGATTGCCGTAGATCAGGACGACCTGGCTCTTCCAGTCGCTGTAGCTGACCGTTGGCATTGGGCAGACCGACTTCGGCGAACTGAGTATTGACGTTGCGACCGCCGCGCTCAAACACCCGGAAGATGTCGCCGGGGGGGGTCACCTGCCAGGTCGGCAGCGGATAGAGGGTCGGCAGGGCGCCGCGCTTGGCCTGCTCCGGCGTTACGGTCCCGGGCGGCGAGCCCGGCGACAACAGCCGCGCTGGTTCGCCGTGGGTCGTATAGGCCTCACCCAGCACGTAGTTTTTGAACGGCAGGATGCCATTATTATACGAGCCACCGCCGAACAGCATGGCACCGGTCGCCATCAGCGAGCGTTCCGCCTTCTCGATCAGTTCCATGTGACAAGCACCGCAGGCTTCGCGCGCCACACGGTAGTCCGAGGGATTGACGAAGCGGATGTACTGCGGCGCCTCTTTGTTCAGCAACGTGTAGCTGGCCTTGGGGTTGGCGGCGCTAGGGTAGTTCCAGGTCTTGGGATACTTCGGCAGCACGTGGGCCCGGTCGCGAACCTGGGCATACTGCGTGGACTCTCGGGCCACGCCGGTCGGCAAGCTGGCCGCAGCATCGCCGCCGTGGCAGTCGACGCAGCCCAGCTTCACCGCCGACGAGGCGTGCATGCTCTTGGCATCCGTATCCGTGTGGCAGGAGACGCAGCCCTGGCTGGATCTCGCCACGTCGAGGTCGGTGAGTCCCAGCTTGGCGTGCGGCGCATTGACGTAAGTGCGTGCGACAGGCTTTTCCGCATCCGCTGCGTTCAGGGATAAGGGCGCGAGCACGGTAAGCGCCAGCAGCGCCCCGAACCCCAGCCATTTTCCCTTAAACTTCAGCATCGTGTCCCTAGAAGGCCAGAATCGCGTTGAGCAGCACTGAATAGTACCTCTTATGGCCGGGGCTGTTGGTGAACAGGTCCTTGAAGCCCTTGCCCGGTTGGAATGCCGCCACCGATCCTCGGAACACGATATTCTGCGTCATCAGCGGGCGATAGATGGTTGAGACCGACGCATCCCAGCCCAGCGATTTGGGGATCGTCCCCTCCTGCCGCAGTACCTTGACTACCGCCGTATTGGCAAACGCGATGTGGTTGAGATTAGTCGTCACCCGCAGTTGCGGGGTCACATCAAAGTCCGCGCCGCCGCCCAGCAGGACGGTACCGGGGTTGTTGAAGTTCGACTGCCCCTCGTCCTTGGAGGACCGAAGGCTGTTCAGCACACCGTTGCGTCCGTTGATCGCGATCACACGGCCCCCCCCAGCGAAGGGAATGGTCTGACGGATCCAATAGCTCGTATCCGATCCGGCGAACTGCGGGTTCTCCTGAATCGCGTCGAACCCGCTTTCTTTGTTATCGTAGGGATCGGCGTCGCCGGAGGCGTAGAGGCCCGACAGGCGAACGCGGATCCAATCGAAATCCATCGACGGCTCGGCCGCCAGGAAATAGCTTCGAATCTTGGCCTTCTTATCGGTGAAGATGCTGTTGCGATCCGAACCCACGGCCAGCATTGCGGACGCCGTCAGATTTAGCCGACCGATCCGCCCGTCTGTGTTGTAGCCGATGTAGGTCACGTCGTAGTTGCGGCCCCTGAGGTTGCCGATCAGTGCCGGCCGGACCGGGAAGCCGTTCTTGTCGACCTGGATGTCACCGCGCTCGCGGTTGCGATTGTGAACCACCATCAGCTGGCTGGTAAGGCCTGGGAACAGCAGGTCCTGGCGGTAAACGCTGGCGATGAAGACGTCGTCTTTGCGCAGGTCCTGGGTCAGATCGTTGAGGCCGGAGTTGGTATCCTTCTCGATGCGGCGGAAGGCGGCCAGATTGTACTGGAAGCGGTTGTTGTCGCGGTTGCCGAAAAGTCGGACACCCAACTGATTGTCTTGAAACAGAAACCCACGGAATTCCGTCGAGAACGGTTGGATACCGACCCGCAAACTATCGAAATCATAGCGCTCAGAGACGTTGCGCAGATGATAGTCGACGAAAGCTTCTTGAACACCGACGAAGGCGTCATTGCGGCTGGTCCTGCGACTGGGCTGAACATAGAGGACGCGCTTTTCGGGCACATCGACGTAGTTGTCCTGGAAGGCCAACGCGACCCGGAATTCAAGTTCCGGCGGCATGAAGGCGGTCGAACCCTTGATCACCGACGCGGCCGCGATGAAGGTCTGGGCCAGCACGAGACTGGAGTCCCGGCCGAAGATGTCCAGGCTTCCCGGCCGCGAGGTGGTCTGGACGCTGACCGGGATCGGGAAGCTGCGCGGCTCGATCACCGTATCGGAGATCGCATTGATCGACAGGAACCAGTGTTCACTGCCCTTGAACGGAATGTCCCCCTTTAGGAAGTTCTGATTGTAGGGATCGAACCAGCGCGGTTTGGTGATGCCCAGAGCACCGGCCAACCGCCAGCGATCCGGAACTGGAAGCTCGTCATGCGGGAACGCCTCGGGCGGCGGCGCGCGGACCGCACCCGGGTTGGTCTGATCGATCCGATCGGGGAAGGTCTCGATCCGCCCAGGCCGACGTCGCCCTTCGAGCGGGAGTTCATCCCTCGGTGCCGCAGCGGTAT
>JAYTWT010000450.1:0-3964 GCA_043743295.1 Alphaproteobacteria bacterium
GCATCCAGACCTGTTTGCCGCCTGTGCCCTCGTCCGCCTGTGCGGCCGTGATCAGGTCCGGTGTTTCGGGGCAAATGCCCTGGCTAGTTGTGCGGACAAAGATGCGCCGCTCTTGCAGACCGGACTTCATGACCAGGAAGGTCGCCTCGGTCATTTGACCGTCCGGGGGAAGCGCGTGGGCCGTCTGCCATCCTGCCAGGGCGGAGGCGAACCCACCTGTGTCGGGCGAACAGGCCGTGGCCACTTCGCGCTGGATCAGCGGTAGATAAATCGCCCAGCCGGTTTCAGCCCGCCCGAATGGTGTCCAGGCCAGGGTCTCGAACGACGCAGCATTGGCCAGAGCCGCATCCGACCAGCCCTCGACCTGACAGGTGTCGTCAGCCCGGGCCGCGCCGGCCACGCCGAGGAGCGCGGCGAGCGCCAGCGCAAGGAGGGGTCCTAGCTTCGCCACCGCAGCGTCGCCGCCTCGACCGGGTTGATGAAGGCGCGGCCCTCGCGCCGGCTGGCGACCCACTCACGCTTGAGGGCTTGGTACCATTTGGCTTGGCGGTCGGCGTCGTCGATCCAGAGGAGGCTAGGGTCGTACTTCAGCCCTTGGTTCTGGAGGCTCACCATGTCGGCGTCCTGACGCAGGAAGATCCGTGCGCCGATGGCGATCAAGGGCTTGAGGAGACCGAACGCCGGATGGTCTGACCAGACGATCTGGGTCACCCGCGTCTGGGTGGTGTTGATCGGCGTCAGGCAGGTCAGCAGCAGCACCTGACGTCGGCCCACGGTAATGTGCTCCCAGCGTAGGCCCGGCAGCCGGAAGGTGATCTCGGTCAGGGGCTCGCCGCCCAGCAGGGCGTAGGCGCGACTGTTCTTCGACGGCTCGTGTCGAACCATGGCGAAGCCCTGCTCGCGCGGCTCGAAGCGCTTGGTCTTATCGTGCTGGCTGCCCTCCGTGCGCCACCACCATTGGAGGTGGACGTAAGGTCCGTGCGCCGGGTCCATCAGTCCGACCACGGCCTGATCGATGTGGGCGTCGAACACGATCTGATCGACCAGCTTCGGTTTGCCGCCGACCACGCCGGGGAACTGCGGCGGCGGGCTATCCGGTGCGCTTGCGGGCGTGCGGCCCATCCAGATGAAGACCATCCCCTGGCTCTCGACGGCGGGATAGCGCCGTACGCCGATCCGCCCGATGTCCATCGCCTGATCAGCCGTCAGCGACGGGATCGCCCTGCAGATGCCGTCGTGACCAAACCGCCAGCCGTGATAGGGACACTGGACGCTCTCGGTCCCGTCAGCGCTGCGATGAAACGCGCCCGCTGACAGGGGCGCTGCGCGGTGCGGGCAAATGTCCCGCAGGGCGAAGATGTCGCCGCTGTGCGATCGGCCCAGCATCACCGGCTCGCCCAGCATTTCCACCCGTTGGAGCTTGCCAGGCTTCAGGTCGCCGGAGAGCGCACCCAGGTACCAGGCGTCGGTCAGGAAGCCCTGGCCGAACTTAGCTTCGTCGGTCTTGGTCCGGGGGTCGCCATCGGCCATGGACGCATTCTAGCCGCCTAGACCAAGCGGAGGAAGACCGCCGCATAGGGCGAGAGGCCCAGCGACTCACCCCGAACGTCCGCCTCACCGGTGCGGATCGGCAGCAGGGCCGCCCGCGCCAGCGACGGGTGTGCGAAGACCTGTGGGTCGGCACTGAGGTTGAAGACGCAGATCATCTCATCGCCTTCGAACCTTCGGGTAAATACAATCAGCGGCGCGTCCGTCTGGACGAACGCGATCTCGCCCAACTTTAGAGCCGGTGTGGCGTTGCGGAGGGCGATGATCTGACGCGAGAAGGCCAGGACGGAGTCTGGGTCAGCCTCTTGCGCCTCTACCGAAAGACCACGGTGCTCCGTCGCCAACGGCAGCCAGGGTTCGCCGCCGGTGAAACCCATCTGCGCGCCTTCGGTCCACGGCATGGGCGTGCGGCACCCGTCGCGTCCGCCGTCGTAGGGCCAGTAGAGATCGCCCACCGGGTCGCGCAGTAACGCGCGTGGAAGGGCCGCCTGCGGCAGTCCCAGTTCCTCACCTTGATAGATCAAGGTCGTGCCCTTCAGCGCGACCAAGAGCGCGAACAGCATCTTGGCCAATTCCGGCGGCGCATCCCCCAAGGCAGAATTTGGGGCTCCGAACCGGCTGAGCGTGCGCGGGACGTCATGGTTGGAGAAGCTGATGGTCGGCCAATGGTCCGGGTAGTTCGCTAGATTTGCATAGTGGTCGGTCACAAAGCTGGGCTGCAACTTGCGCGCCAGCAACATCACAAAGGTATAGCCGGAGTGCAGGCCGTCTGCAGGCGACAGATAGGCACCGCACCGGGCCTCCTCCTCCGAGAACTCCCCGAACACGAACCGGTCCTTGAAGGCGTCCACGCGCTTGCGGATCACATCCAGGGTCTCGACATTTTCCGGCAGGTTGGAGTCGTAGAAGTGGCGCTGCAGGTTGCCCGCGTGCGACCAATGGTAACCCCGCCGCTCCGTGATCGGCACGGCGGGGTTGGGCGTCAGGTCGGCGTCGTGCAGGAAAGTGCCCGCCACATCCAGACGGAACCCGTCCACGCCTTTGGCCAGCCAGAAGTCCAGCACCGATAGGGCGGCCTCGCGCGCGCCGGGATCGCGCCAGTTCAGCTTGGGCTGTTGGCGCAGAAATTTGTGATGGTAGTGCTGGCGGCGCGCCGGCTGGTAGGCCCAGGCGGGGCCACCGAACACGCTGAGCCAATTGTTGGGCGCGGTACCGTCACCTTGCGGATCGGCCCAGACGTACCAATCGGCCTTGGGGCCATCCGCGCCGCCGCTGAGGCTCTCGACGAACCAGGGGTGGACATCCGAGGTGTGGCTCAGCACTTCGTCCAGCACCACCTTCAGGCCGCGTCCGTGGGCGGCGTCCAGCAGAGCCTGGAAATCCTCTATCGTGCCGTAGTCGGCCTGTACGCCTTCGTAGTCGGCGGTATCGTAACCCCAGTCGCGGTTGGGTGAAGGGTGGATCGGCGATAGCCACAGGCCGTCCACGCCAAGGCTCTGGATATAGTCCAGCTTGGCCAGAACCCCGCGCAGATCGCCATGTCCGTCACCGTTACTGTCGAAGAAACTGCGGACATAGACGTGGTAGAGGATCGCGCCCTTCCACCAGGGGTCAGTCGTGGGCTCCATAGATGCTCCCCACTCTGGGGGAGCTCCCGCGAAGCGGGTGAGGGGGTTGGAACCCCCTAAGCCGTCCGCCGGAGCTGAAACCCCCTCCGTCCCGACGCGTATTCGCGCCGGTCCACCGCCCCCAGCGGGGGAGGATTTGTCAGGCCCTAAACTTCCGACGGATCGGTGATAACCTTGCCGACCAACCCGTAGGCTACCGCTTCGTCAGCACTCATCCAGAAGTTCCGTAGCGTGTCACGTACGACCTTCTCATAGGTTTGGCCGGTTTCGTGGGCGATCATCCGGTTGACGCGTTCCTGCATCTTGATGATCTCCTCGGCCTCGATCTCGATGTCCGAGGCTTGGCCGCGCACCCCGCCCGCAGGCTGATGCAGCAGGAACCGGGTATTGGGCAGGCAAAGGCGATTTTCTTTTTTGCCGCCCAGGAAGATGTGAGCGCCTGCGCTCGCCACCCAACCGGTACCGATCACCTTCACCGGCGCGCCGCAGAAGCGGATCATGTCGTGGATGGTGTCGCCGCTTTCCACATGGCCGCCGGGGGAATTGATGATCACCCGAATCGGTTTGTCGCTCTCAGCGGATAGGGCAGTGATCTGGGCGGTGACCCGTTCGGCCAGCCGCATGTTGATTTCGCCGAAGATCAGCACGGTGCGCGACTTGAAGAGCGCGTTCTGGACCGGCCCTGCCGTCATCGGCATGTCCGGCGCGGCTTCCTTGTCGTCATCGTCTTCGTCGAGGTAGGAAGTCCATTTCAGCATCGGTGGGGCCCTGGTCCTGGTGCCGAAGAT
>JAYTWT010000451.1:0-1590 GCA_043743295.1 Alphaproteobacteria bacterium
GGCTGCATACGAATGACATAGTCTCTTGGATCAGCGAAGCCTAGCAGGGACCGAGCCCTTTCCTCCAGCAAGTCCGCCGAAAGACTGTTGTCGCGCAGAAGACTGGCGCGCACCTCCAACTCGTGTCGCGTCTTGGCCAATGCGGCCAGTTCCTGAGCCTTAGCGATCAAAGCGGCATCCCGCTGGTCGGAGCGCAACAATCCGCCCTCTCCGGTAAAGGCATGCACCCCGAAATAGAAAATCAGCAGCGCCAGGGCGGCAGTCGACAGAAAAGGGCGGAGGCGAGCGAGCACGGCGATTCCTTAGGCTGTGCTTTGTCTATCCAATGACCAACGTTAATGGCGCGATAACCTAGTTTCCGCTGAGCCGCCGAAGTGCGCCACGGCCCGCATAAACCGCCTGATCGCCCAGTTCCTCTTCGATCCGCAGAAGTTGGTTATACTTTGCCGTCCGGTCTGAGCGCGCCAATGAGCCAGTCTTGATCTGTCCGCAGTTGGTGGCCACAGCGAGGTCCGCGATGGTTGAGTCTTCGGTCTCGCCAGAGCGGTGGCTCATCACGGCGGTGTAGGAGTTGCGGTGCGCCAGATCGACGGCGTCCAGCGTCTCTGACAGGGTCCCGATCTGGTTCACCTTCACCAAGATCGAGTTAGCCAAACCCTTGCCGATGCCCATACCCAGGCGCTCAGAATTGGTCACGAACAGGTCGTCGCCCACCAACTGGATCTTACCCCCAAGCTTGTCGGTCAACAGTTTCCAGCCCTCGAAATCGTCCTCGGAACAACCGTCTTCAATACTGACGATGGGGAATTTCGCGACCAGGTCGGCGAGATAGTCGACCATCCCAGCGGGATCGACGCTCTTGCCCTCGCCGTCCATGACGTACTTGCCGCCCTTGAAGAACTCAGTTGCGGCGACGTCCAGGCCCAGGTTGAAATCGGCACCAACCTTGTAACCCGCGCTCTCGCCGGCCTTGACGATGAAGGCCAGGGCCGCTTCGGCCGAGCCGATATTGGGTGCGAACCCACCCTCGTCACCGACGTTGGTGTTGTGACCGGCTGCCTTAAGCTGAGACTTTAAGGCATGGAAAATCTCGGCGCCCATCCGCAGAGCCTCGGCAAAGGTCGCCGCGCCGGTCGGCAGGATCATGAATTCCTGGATATCGATCGGATTGTCGGCGTGCGCGCCGCCGTTGATAATGTTCATCATCGGCACCGGCAACACGCGGGCCGAAACGCCGCCGACGTATTTGTAGAGCGGCAGTGCCGTTGAGCCCGCCGCCGCCTTAGCTGTAGCGAGGCTGACCCCCAGGATCGCATTGGCCCCCAGCCGAGACTTGTTCGGGGTTCCGTCCAGATCGATCAGCATCCGGTCGATGCGACGCTGATCCTCGGCGTCCGATCCGGAGAGCGCGTCATAGATCTCGCCGTTGACGGCATCGACGGCCTTCAGCACGCCCTTGCCGCCGTAACGCCCCTTATCCCCGTCCCGCTTCTCCGAGGCCTCATAGGCACCCGTAGACGCCCCGGACGGCACGGCGGCACGACCCATCGACCCATCGTCCAGGACCACGTCCACCTCCACCGTCGGGTT
>JAYTWT010000452.1:0-7899 GCA_043743295.1 Alphaproteobacteria bacterium
TCGAGGTTCCTCCATTCCGAGGCCAGGATCCGCCGAACCGAGGCTTCGATGACCTTGGCTTCGTTGAAGCAGGGGATCAGCACGCTGATCAGCGGGCCATTGGTAGGGTCCGGCATGGCCGGAGGGCGCTGCCGCACGGCGTGAACTAGCGCCAGGACAGCCAGGAAGCCCAGACGTCCAACCCCCAACGCAATGGCGGCGATAAACAAACCATGTAGCGCTTGGTCGGCGGCGTGCACAAAACCGAAGCCGATCCGATCAAGCAACAGCTGGAATGAATCGCGACGGGTGGGCGGCATGGCCTGGGCCGGCGTCATCCCGGCCAATTCACCAACCGTGACCAAGCGATATCCCTGGGCTCGGATGGCATCGATCAAGCCCGGAAGCGCCTGGACCGTGCGGCTGCGGTCGCCGCCGCTGTCGTGAAGCAGGACAATCTGCCCAGGCCGCGAAGCGTCGGCCAAGCGCGCCAGCGTCATGTCGATGATGTGTTGCGGGTCGGGCTTCTTCCAGTCGTCCGGGTCGATCCTGAGGCCGACCGTCACATAGCCCTGCGCCTGACCTTGTAGTAACGGCGCAACCTCCTGCGGCGTTGAGGGTTCAGCGTCGCCGAAATAGGGCGGTCGGAACAGGCGCATCGAGCGCCCGGTTATGGTTTCGAAGAGCCGCTGGGTCGCCGACAGCTCGACCGTGGTCTCGGCCGGCGGTACCTCGCTGATGTTGGGGTGTGTCCACGTGTGGTTACCGACGTCGTGACCTTCCGCTACTTCACGAGCGACAATATCGGGGGTGTTCGACATGTTTTTGCCGATCACAAAGAACGTCGCCGACGCTTTCTTCTGTTGCAGAATGTCTAGGATTTTCGGCGTCCAGCGACGGTCTGGTCCATCGTCGAAGGTCAAGGCGACGAGGCCGGGGCGCGCGCCGTAACGCTGGATCACATAGGAGGTCGGATTGACGTCATAGACTTCGGAGGAGACCAACCCGCTGGCCGGGTCGATCCGAAGGGCGCGATGGCCGGCCTTGGGTACATCCGTCACCCGAAGCACCTCGCCCGTCCCGTCAAAGTCCACATTCTGCCCGGGGGCCAGGTTGGACAACCCATCGGAGCGTACCGCGCCATAGGCATGCCGCAGGAGGGTCCAGGTTAGAGGGTCCTCGCCGCCCATGCGCCATAAGGCGTAGCCCATCGGCTGATAGCTGTCGGCGACCTTCAGTTGGTTGTGGAGGGTCACGGCGTCCAGGAACCAGACCGCATGGGTCCGGCCGAGATCGTCTTCGTAGTCGAAGGTCGGATTTAGGCTGGCCGGATCCATCGCGGCGTTAGCCTCGGAGTCGCGGGCGATCTGCGTGGCTTCGGTGAAGGTGACGGCGGTCGCAACGCCTGGCTTGCCCTTGGCGGGTAACGTCCAGTCGTAGCCGTAAGCCCCCAGCGCCACGACGGTACGGGCCGGGTCTAGTAGTGCCATGCGATTGGCGATCTGTTTCTGGAACCAGTCCTGACCCGCGGGCGGGCCGGCATCGCCGGTGCCCCAATGCTGATCGTAGGCCATGAGAACCAGGGCGTCCGCCGCCACCTGAAGCCGCTTGAGCGGCCAGGAATCATCGGCGAATGGGGCTGTCACCCAGACCTCTCGACCACTCGGCTGAAGCGCCGTGCGCGCCTCGGCGATGAACGCGGGATAGGCCTCGATCCCAGCTGGCGACAGATTCTCGAAATCGAAGACATAGCCGGCAAACCCCTGCGCCCTGGCTAGGACGACGAGTTTGTCGAGCATGGCCTTGCGGGCGGCCTTGTCGGTCAGGACGCGATCGGCGGCAGGTCCGTTCCAAACGCCGTCCTTGGCGTTGTAGACCCCCGGCAGGAGAGACGGCGGCACCTTGGCGGCGGCGATGATCGCCCGCGCTTCGGGATCGTGGGTGACATCCAGTTTTCCGGTCGCAGTCAGGCCGACCCATTGGGGCGAGACGACATCAAGCTGGTCGACATGCGCCCGGAGGGACGATCGTGAGGTCTCGTCCCAGGAAACATAAAAGCCGATGGCGAGGGGGCGCTCGAGTCCGCCCTGGGTCGGTGCTCGGGGTCGGGAGATCGGGGTCCAGTGATGGCGGCCACTCAGCTTCTGCGCCGTTTCCACATGAAGGGCCCGCAGGACATGCGGGTCTTTCAACTTCAGGTCCGGCAGGCGCGGGGCAATAGCCAGAGTCGCAAAAAACCCTGCCGCCACCAGGAGACCAAGCGCAATCAGCAATCCCCCCATCGCCCGAACCCACCGGGATCGCCGCCCACTGGGGTCGTGAAAGATAGCGTCGGCCATGCGCCCGCGGGGTCCTGAAGCTAGCGCTCGGCTCCTGAGCGTCAATTGTGGCCAAACCGGGATGGCTCGCCGCCAACCTCTATCCGAAAAAGGTCATCCAGAGCGTCCGACCGGGCAGGAAGGCGATGAACAGATTGATCGCGAACCCGCCATAGAACAGGCCCATCATCGTGCGGCGATGGCGGCGGATATCGCCCCGCTTGGCCCAGAACACCGCCAGGGGCAGGATCAGCAGAACCCATCCGGTGAACAGGTGCAGGTACGACCAGCGGCCAGGGTTCAGCTGCGTTATGAATAAAGTCGCGCCCGCCGTTACGAAGACCAGCGAGACCCAGGCCCCTCCGGCGACGCGGTGAAAGGTGCGGCCCTTGCGGACGCTCATCAAAACCGTTCCCAGGACGATGGCGGCCAGCGCGGTGGCCAAGTGCACCTTGATCACCGGGGACAGCCCCGCCAGCAGGTCCAGGTTCGGCGCGTGTGGGCGTGCATGTGTTGCGACCTGCAGCATCGCCGGGAAGACGTTGCCGACGGCGAGGGTCAGCACGACGGCGACCCCAACCATGATCAGGCTGAACCGAGCCGCGAAACCCATCGGGGCGCGGGCGGCTTGCACGGGCATTTGCGAAATAGACGACATCCTTTATCTCCACTCATCTGCAGGCTGCGCATCGGCGCGGTCGGGCTTGAGAAGAGGCATGACGTCGTGCGTTTCGTGGAGCCAGCGGTGATGCGTCGGGTAACGGCGGGGCTTCGCGAACAACCGTCGGCCGCCATTCGCGCTTCGTCGGCGGACGGCACATGAAAGCATTTCTGCAGCGCGTCGGGCCCTACGCCGAGGCCCGCGGCTGGTATCGCAGCCTGGCTGTGGCGGTTGCTGCGGGGCTGTTCCTCACCTTCGCCGGCGGCTTTGGCACCGATGGCGCATCGCTGGCCGTGCGACTGACCTATTGGATGTCGCTGATGGTGATCGGCACCGTCTGGGGCGCCCTGGTCAGCGGATTCTTCTTCCGTGACGGTGGCCGGCGGACCGGGCACCTGTGGCTGGACGCTTTCATCGCCGCCTTGGTGATGTCGATCCCCTTCACCCTGGTCGTTTGGTTTGCGACGCAGTTGTTGCTGGGGGCCAGTGGCTCATTGCGCAACCTGCCAGTGCTGTTCCTGGCCGTGCTGGTGGTGTCGCTGGCAATGACCGTGATCAACATGCTGATCGAGACCCGCCGTGCCGCCATTACCCTGGCCGACCCCGCCCCGCCGAAGTTCCTGGAACGCCTGCCGCTCAAGCTACGCGGCGCGGAGGTCTGGGCTGTTGAGGCAGAAGATCACTATCTGCGCCTGCACACCTCCAAGGGCCAGGACCTGGTTCTGCTGCGTTTGGCCGACGCCATTGCCGAACTTCAGGGGATCGAGGGCATGCAGGTCCATCGATCCTGGTGGGTAGCTCGGGATGCGATCACTGAGGCCAAGCGTGGCGATGGCCGCGCAACCTTGACGCTAAAAGACGGCGCCGAAGTCCCCGTCAGCCGCACCTACGCCGGTATGCTGCGCGAGCGCGGCTGGATCTAGCCGCGCCCTGCTCTGGCCTTAGCCCAGCATATCCTTGACCGTGTCGCGCTCGCCGACCAATTCGTCGTTGGTGATCTTGATCTTCGACTTGGCGAAATCGTCCATCTCGTAGCTGGTGATCACCTCGTAAGCGCCCGGCGACGTGGTCTTCACCGGCATGCCAGCCCAAATGCCCTCTGCGAAGCCGTATCGGCCTTCGCTGTTGACGGCCACCGAGTGGATCGCGCCGACGGTGGACAGGTCACGCACATGATCAATCAAGGCATTGGCCGCCGAGGCCGCCGAGCTTTGGCCGCGCGCCTCAATGATCGCCGCGCCGCGCTTGCCGACGGTCGGCAGGAAGTCGTTTTCAAGCCAGGCCGCGTCGCCGATCACGCTGGCCGCCGCCTTGCCGCCGATCTTGGCGTGGGTGAAGTCGGCGAACATCGTCGGGCTGTGGTTGCCATAGATGAACAGGTCGGAGACGTCGTTGATCGAGACGCCAGCCTTCTTGGCCAGCTGGGCGCGGCCCCGGTTCTCGTCCAGGCGGACCATGGCGGTGAAGCGGTCGGCGGTCAGGCGCTTGGCCTGGCTGGCGGCAATCATGGTGTTGGTGTTGCAAGGGTTGCCCACCACCGCAATGCGCGCGTTATCGGCGGCGACCCTGTCGATCGACTGACCCTGGGCGATGAAAATCTTGCCGTTGTCCTTCAAGAGATCAGCCCGCTCCATGCCGGGACCCCGGGGCTTGGAGCCCACCAGCAGGCACCAGTTAGCGTCCTTAAACGCCACGTCGGCCTCGCCGGTCAGCACCATGTCCTGCAGCAGCGGGAAGGCGCAGTCCTCCAACTCCATCGCCACACCCTTCAACGCCTTCTGCGGGCCTTCCACGGGGATTTCCAGCAGTTGCAGGATGATCGGCTGGTCCTTGCCCAGCATCTCGCCGGACGCGATCCGGAACAGCAAGGCGTAGCCGATATTGCCGGCCGCGCCGGTGACCGCCACGCGGATGGGTTGCTTCGCCATGATGCTACTCCTGTCTGGGTTTGTAGGCGGTCCGTAACCCGTTGACGGCGGGCCTGCAATGCCGCAGGCGGCGAGGGCGATGTTCGAACTGCACCCTACCTTTCCGCCGACCTCCGAACCACTGAGCGACCTGACGCTTTGTCACGTCCGGCTACAGGCCGATGCACGCTGGCCGTGGCTGGTGCTGATCCCCCGGATCGACGGCTTGCGGGAGATCGAGGACCTGTCTGTCGCAGACCGGGCGGTATTGATGGACGAGATCGTCCGGGCGGGCGCGGCGGTGCGGGCGGTAGGGCTGGCGCAGGGCTGCCCCGTTGAAAAGCTCAACGTTGGCCAACTCGGCAATCTGACGCCGCAACTCCACATCCACGTCGTGGGCCGCAGGACCGACGACGCCGCCTGGCCAGGACCGGTGTGGGGCGTCGGTGTGGCTGTACCCTACGGCGCGGATGCACTGGAGACCGCGATGTCGGCGGCGCGGCACGCCCTTTGTCCCCCTCTCCCCCGCAGCTAACCCTTTACCTCCCCCGCGGAGCGGCGGGAGGGGGACCGCCCGTCGCTCCGCGGGGGTGGAGGGGGCAAACCACGAGCACCGAGGATCATCGCGCCGTCGTTCGAGGCACGTCAAAACACGCGCTCACAGGCGAGTCCATCGCCATCTCGGTCCTGACGATTGGTATAGGCTCTTGACCAGGCGGGGATGTCGTACGCCCCGGCCGCATGGGCTGCGGCGCAGTTGGAGAACGGCCGTTCCCCGTGCCCAGTCACCAGTTTTTCGATCGCTGCAGCGCGGACCTCCGGATACAGGTGATCAAGCCCAAGGCCGATGATGCCTAGGCAGGCCAGCCAGTAGGCGAAGAGCAAATTTCGAAGGCCGCGCCGCGCGCCGGCTCCGTTGGCCCCTTGGAACCGCGCCTGTATTGCCAAGAGGCGCGCTTGACTTCCCCGTCCTTCCAATGGTCGTGCGGCTCTCGTGATCATCCACGCAGCTTGGGCGCGGCTTACCTACCGGGCGGTGTAGCCGTTTGGTTATCGCCGGAGCCCGACCTCTCCCTCTCGGCTTCGCCGGGGGCGAGGCGACCAACCTCACCATTATCACGCCCCCGTCGGCGACTCGCCTACGCGCCGCTTTCCCCCTGAGGGGGGAAGCCCCAAAACACGGGCCATTGGTCAGATAGGGGTCAGAGTAATCAGTCGACCTCCCAGAGTTCGTCGCAGCCCCACCCCACCTTGACTCGCCCCCGCCGCTCCCACACAACCACACCAACTCTCGCGGGAGAGGCCCTCCGAATCCCCAACAGGCTTCGGGAGGGCGCCGAAGGCGCAACCGCCCCGGAAACGCTCAGGCAAAAGGACCGCGACGGGCTGATGAACGCTGGAAAGTGCGCGCCGAAGCCCGTGAGGGCGCAGGCGGCCGCCGAAGGAGCAAGAACGCCTCAAGCTTAGGGCGTTTGAAATCTCTCAGGCCCTAAGGACAGCGGGGGCGCGCAACGTCAAGGTCCCACCCGGGGGCTTGGCGCACGCGCGGTCGTCACCCGGAGCCAGCCTGTTGTCCGATACCCCACTCAAGACCACGCCGCTAAATGACGCGCACATCGCGCTGGGTGCCCGCATGGTCGCGTTCGCGGGCTATTCCATGCCGGTACAGTACCCCATGGGCGTGATGGGCGAGCATCTGTGGACCCGTGAACACTGCGGGATTTTCGACGTGTCGCACATGGGCCAGGCGCGTCTGCGCGGCGTCTCGCCCCTCTCGGCCTTCGAAGAAGTGGTGCCCGGCGACTACATCGGCCTCAAGCCCGGTCGCCAGAAGTATTCGGTCCTGATGAACAAGGCGGGCGGGATCATCGACGATCTGATGGCTGGCCGACCCCTTCTGCCTGATGGAAAGGCTGATGCTGACGGCCTGTTCGTGGTGGTCAACGGCGCCTGCAAAGACAATGACTTCAAGATCATCGACGATGAATTGGCCGGTCAAGTCACTGTCGACCGCCTCGAAGACCGTGCCCTGATCGCCGTCCAGGGCCCTGAAGCGGCCGCTGTCGTCCAGGCCCATGTGCCGGCCGCCGCCGACATGGTCTTCATGGACATCCGCAGTCTCGCTGGGTTCGGTACCGACCTGATCATCTCGCGCTCAGGCTACACTGGCGAGGACGGCTATGAGATCTCGGTGCCCGCCTCTGAGGCGGCCCGTGTTTGGGCCCTTTTGCTGGAGGATGAGCGCGTCCGCCCCATCGGCCTTGGGGCTCGCGACTCGCTGCGCCTGGAGGCAGGCCTGCCGCTCTATGGTCACGACCTCGATGAGACCGTCAGTCCCGTCGAAGCCGGGCTGACGTTTGCCGTCAACAAAAACCGCCGCGAACAGCGCGACTTTCCCGGCGCCGCTCGCATCGTGAAGGAACTAGCCGAAGGCCCGGCCCGCGTGAAGGTCTGCCTCAGGGTCCTGGAAGGTGCCCCGGCCCGTGAGGGTGCCGAGGTGGCCGATGCGTCTGGCGCGGTGATCGGTATCGTCACCTCCGGCGGCTATTCCCCGGTCCTGAAGTGCGGCATCGCTCTGGCCTTCGTGCCCCCCGCCTTCAAGACCCCCGGCACCGCGCTCAAAGTCATCGTCCGCGGCAAGCCCCAGGCCTGCGAAGTCGTAACCTCCCCCTTCGTCCCCCACAGCTATGTGCGGAAGGGGCGCGCGTGATGAACACTACCCACCCCTCTTGCTCGTCATCCCCGGACTTGGCCCGGGGACCCAGAAGCGCCGGCGTTCGGACAGATGTCTGCGATGACGTCACCGTGAACCCGCGACGCCAGCGTATCTGGATGGCCGGAACACGCGCGGCCATGACGGTCAATTTTATTCTCTAACTCTCAGGAGACACCCAATGCGCTTCACCAAAGATCACGAGTGGGTCGTCCTTGAGGGCGATGTGGCCACCATCGGCATCACCGCTCACGCCGCTGAGCAATTGGGCGACGTGGTATTTGTCGAGACCCCTGAGGTCGGCAAGACCGTTTCGGCAGG
>JAYTWT010000453.1:0-5361 GCA_043743295.1 Alphaproteobacteria bacterium
GGGCCAAGTCGCTGCATCGAATACATCCGGGTGCGCCTCGCGGACGAACCTTAAAACGCAGGCGACCGCGATGTCGGCATGGCCCAAACTCGGTCCAAACCACCAATCTGACCGGTTCGTGCGGTCGGCCTCCAGCACATCCAGCACACCGCCAATCTGAGCGCGGCAACGTCCGACCCAGATCGGTGTTCCCCGCGCGTGGATGACCCGTTCATAGACCAGGCTAACCGCTTTATCGGCGAGACCGCAGGCCAGGGCGCAGATCCGCAGGGCGTCGCGGCGTGCCGGACCGGCCTCGGCGATCAGAGCGGCTGACGGTCCCGCCAACTCGTCGAGCCAATCCAGAATAGCCGCACTCTCCAACAGCGCGACACCATCATCGGTGATCAGCGTCGGAACCCTCCGCAGCGGATTGATCTCGGCGATCGCCTCGGCGTCTCCGAACACCGACCATGGCCGATGTTCATACGTGAACCCATAGAGCCGGAGTGCCACGGCCACGCGGCGCACGAACGGGCTGTCATACTGTCCGATCAGGATCATAGCTTATCCCTTCCCGTCGCGCGCCGTTGCGGCAATATGGCCGCAAGAGTTCGGGGCTTGCGGGGAAAAATCAATGTCCAGTCTTGCCGTCATGGCACCCGACCGCCCGGCAAGGAACAGCTGAGCCGATGCTCGCCATTCTCGGTTTCCTGATGGTCGTGACGTTCATGACCCTGATCATGACCGGTCGCCTTGCACCGATGGTCGCCTTGATCACTGTGCCAGTGGTGTTCGGCCTGTTAGCCGGGCACGGGCTGGACCTTGGCCCGATGATGCTGGCTGGGGTGCAGAAGATCGCGCCCACCGGCGTGATGATCATGTTCGCCATCCTCTACTTCGGCCTGATGATCGATGCGGGCCTGTTCGACCCGGCGGTGCGTCGCCTGCTGGCCCTGGTGCTGGGCGATCCGGTCCGGGTGGTGATGGGGACGGTCTTGCTGGCCGTGCTGGTCTCGCTGGATGGCGACGGCTCCACGACCTACATGGTGACGGTCGCCGCGCTGTTGCCGCTCTACAGCCGCCTGGGGCTCAACCCGCTGATTATGTCCTGCCTGATCATGCTCTCCAGCGGGGTGATGAACCTGACGCCCTGGGGTGGACCGACGGCGCGGGCGGCGGCGGCGCTGCAGTTGGAAGCCTCTGAGATTTTCTTACCGATGATCCCGGCGATGGTGGCGGCGATCGGTGGGTTGCTGTTGCTGGCGTGGCTCTACGGACGCCGAGAACGCCGGCGGCTGGGCGTCATGACGCTGGAACGGCCCGCACCCGACACCGAAGTCACGGTCTCGACCGATCCAGCGGCCCGACGACCCCGCCTGCTGTGGATCAACGCCGCGCTGACCGTGGCGCTGTTGGCGACATTGGTGTCGGGCATCTTGCCGTTACCGGTTCTCTTCATGTGCGGGTTCGCGGCGGCGACCTTGATCGACTATCCCCGGCCTGCTGACCTCCGCGCCCGGATCGCGGCCCATGCGCCCAACGTCATGGCCATGGTCTCGCTGATCTTCGCGGCAGGCATCTTCACGGGCGTGCTGACCGGAACCGGGATGGTCGAGGCGATGCCCAAGAGCCTACTGGCACTCATCCCGTCCGAGCTCGGCCCCTACATGGCCCCGATCACCGCGGCGCTCAGCCTGCCGATGACCTTCTTCATTTCCAACGACGCCTTCTACTTCGGCGTCCTGCCGGTGCTGGCAGAGGCAGGCGCGCACTATGGGATCAGCAAGGCAGCCATCGGTGCCGCCTCGCTAGTTGGCCAACCCTTTCACCTGCTGAGCCCCCTGGTCCCCTCGACCTACCTGCTGGTCAGCCTTGCTGGTGTAGAGTTCGCCGACCACCAGAGATTCACCTGGCGCTGGGCCGTGGCGACCTGCGCCGTGATGGGGGTTGCGGCCGCGGCGTTCGGGGTGTTTCCGGTGCGGGGGTAGGGGGGCAGCGGCTGGCATGTGATCATTTGCCGTTCGACACGCGCATCAGCAGGCCGACCAGAGGGGTGTTGATGTAGTAGTTGTTGCGGCCCAGCTGGTGTTTCTCGACCAAGCTGGCCGCCGCGAGCTGCTCCAGGTACTTTGAGGCCGTCTGCCGAGTGACGCCCAGGTCGTGCTGCACGAACTCGATCCGCGTGTAGGGATGGCGGAACAGGTTGTTCAATAGGTCCTGGGAGTAGCGGAGCGAAGGGTGTTCGCGCAGGCGCCGTTTGTAATCGGCCATCAGCCCTCGCATGCCTTCCACGAGGTTCAGCGTTTCACGTGCGGTTGTCGAGACCGCTCGCAGCATGAAAATCAGCCAGGGCTCCCAATCCCCCTGGTCGCGAACGCGTTGGAGCAGCCGGTAGTAGTCGACCTTATGCAAGGTGATGTAGCGGCTAAGGTAAAGAACTGGAATTTCCAGCAGACCCGCACGGGTTAAGTACAGGACGTTGAGAATCCGACCGATTCGTCCGTTGCCGTCCGTGAAGGGGTGGATGCTCTCAAACTGATGATGGATTACCGCCATCTTGATCAGAGGGTCCAGGTCGCTGGCGGCATCGTCGTTGATGAACCGCTCCAGGGCGATCATCGCGCTCACCACTTCTGCGGGGTCTTGTGGCGGAACGTAGACCGTCTCACCCGTCGCTTCGTTCTTTAGGGCCGTGCCAGGCGTGACGCGGAACCCATCGTCCGTGCGCTTCAGGACCCGGTACATCTCGATGATGCCGTTGCAGGTCAGCAGGCCCTGGTTCCGGATTAGGGCGTCGTAGCCGCGCTTAAGCGCGTCGCGGTAGCTGGCGACCTCCTTGGCTGCCGGAGAGCCTGCACCGCCCAGCAACATTCCGGCCTGGAAGAGCTCATCCTGCGTGGTGACGATGTTCTCGATCTCTGAGCTGGCCTTGGCTTCCTGCAAGGCCAGGGTGTCGATCAGGATCGTCTGGTTCGGCATACTCGCGGCCCGGCCTTTGAGCTCGGCCAAGTGGCGATGGGCGTGGGCTAATTCGCGCAAGACAGCCGGGGTCTCTAGTTCGCCAGGTGGCGGCAAGGCGGGGAGTTTGTAGGTTGATTTTAACATGTACCGCCGGACGTGTTAGGAAATAGAACAATATTTAACACGATATAACAGATATGTTAAGCGTCGATCGGGGAAAGGGAGCCTTGGCCGTGATCTCCATCACCTGCCGAGGTCGTGATTGAGCGTCGCGATATTCAGCCAGCCGGGTGTTTGAAAATTCACTCTGACCCCTTTGTTTCTCGTCCTGAGCCAGCAACTCGCCGAACTGCCGCAATTTGAAGAGGCAGGTGTTGGGGTCGGTGCGGAAATAGTTCTCCGCCAGCGCCGCGAGCCGGAAAAGCTGCGCGCCATGGGGCTTCAAGAACCCGAAGTTGGCGCTGACCGGCTGCATGAACCCCCGACACTTTGCCGCTAGGGCAATTCACGCGAAACGGCGACGAAACGCAATCGCGGGTGGCAAGCATCCGCTGAGAACAAGCTTGACCGGCGTTATTTCGATGCCCCAGCCTATCGGTCCGGGGAGATCGAGATGGCCAAGATTTCGGAATACGTGAGGGAACTTGCCAACGTCTGGCCGCGTGGCCTGACGATCTGCATGTGCGTGGCGATACCAGGACCCATACTCGCGGTCATGATTGCCGTGCCGACCGGTTTGGTTCTGGGTATTTTTGCGTCGCCGCTCTTACTCGCCCGCTCCCTTTTGCATTGGGACGGCGCGGGAGAATTGTGGTGGCAATTCGTGGAATATGGGACGGCGATCGTAGTGGTCCCGTGCGTCGTAGGTGTGTTCGCCAAGGTCTATGAGGACGCGGTGAGCCCGCGCTCGCGATAGCCATTCACAGGCAGTTACTGCGCTGTCGCGGCGCTAGAAGTGCGCGCGCCGCTCATCAAGTCGCCGCGCGCCTTCGAAGTCGGCGAGGGCCCTCTCAAAGGCTCTTGTCAGTTCGTCTGCGGCGTCAAACACCCGTTGCCGAAAGGCGGCCCCGTTGACGTCACCCCATACGACGTTGCCTTCCTCGATTTTGGCCCGATGGGCTGCGGCCAACTGATGGGCACGCGCCAGACCATTGTGGACGGCAGTTGGAACGTTGGCCGCATCGTTGAAGAGGCTTTGAAGAACCGCTTCCGCGCCACGGATGATGGCGCGGCTCTCGTCGCCCAGCTCCGTCTTCAGTTGATCGTTCCCGCTGAGGCCGCCCGGCGGGGTAACCTTCAATTTCTCGGCAGCCTCACGGAATGCTGAAGCTACGCTATAAATGGCAGCGAGCCTTGCATACGCGGCTCGGTCCTCGGCATCGAGTTGGGCTTTTTGCTGCTGTCGGACCTGCTGACCCGCGATCAGGGCCGCCGCGATGATCGCGGCGACGGTTCCTACAGCTTGAACCCACGCGGCTGTTACGTTCCCAAAGAGGCCCGCCGGGTCTTTTTCTGCGGCCAGCGCGATCAGGGCGCCGCCCGCAAGCGTGACGATGGCGAGGGTCCAGGCGGGCAGCATACGCGCCCAAACGACCCGAGGGGCAAAGTTTCTGGTGACCTTGCCGCCTTCATGGACAGTGACCGACCCATCGTGCAGCCGGAGCGCGCTGGCGAAAGCGACGATGAAGGCAATCAGCGCCAACACGACAAGCAGCGCGCCCGTGGACACGAAGTCGAGCTGATCCCACGTCCAGGGTGCCGGTGGCGCTGGGGGAGGACTTGCTGGCTGCATGGCACAACATTGCATGGCCACGCTTTGGAGTGAAAGGCTACGGCGCGCGGCAGGCCGTTTACAACAAGCCCATAAGCCCTTGATTTTGTTGAGGGCATCGCATGGGGTTTTTACATTTAACCCATTGATTTTACGATTATAAGCCCTGCTTACAAAACCGCTGCTCAGCGCAACTCGGACGCTGCCCGCAGGGTCGGCCAGCCTCATTTCTGGGTGGCATTCTGGGTGGTAGATCGGAGTATAAACTCTAACCTACTGAAAACCCTGGTGGATGCGACAGGGATTGAACCTGTGACCCCCTCGGTGTGAACGAGGTGCTCTCCCGCTGAGCTACGCATCCGTTATCCAGGAGGCGGCGGCTATAGCGGTTCGGGGGCGGGGTCGCAAGCGCTGAGCAGGGTCTCGCAGGCGGCGGTCAGGTCGTCGAAGTGGTCGATCAGAATGTCGGGGTTGAGGTCGGCCACTGGGATCTCGGTGTAGCCGAAGCTGACCAGGACGAGGTGCGCGCCGGCATTGCGGGCGGCCCCGGCGTCGGTGGCGGCGTCTCCGACCATGACGGTGCGGGCCATGTCGCCTTGGACGGCGCGGACGGCGGTTTCCAGGTGGCGGCGGTCGGGCTTGATGGC
>JAYTWT010000454.1:0-4925 GCA_043743295.1 Alphaproteobacteria bacterium
GAATTTTGGCGCGCCCGGAACGATTCGAACGTCCGACCCTCAGATTCGTAGTCTGATGCTCTATCCAGCTGAGCTACGGGCGCGCAGTGCCTCTCGGCAAGGGGGCGGAAACTAGTCGGGGGCGGGGCGGAGCGCAAGGGGCCGGGGCGGCGTTTTTTCAGGAGGGTGAAGCTGGGTCTGACATCACGTGGGATACCATGATCATGATTTCAGTGGCGCTCGCGCAGTCTGTCGGTCCACGATGTGGGGAAGCTCGGTCGCACCCGGGATAATGATTGACTTGAGGAGCAACGCCCATGGATGACGCCGGTACGGTCCGCACGACGCGCCAGGTTCCCGCGAAGAGCCTGCCGACACCCTCAACGGTGAGCCCGCAGCTGCAGCGCTCGATCACCATGCTGGCCGCCGCATCGGGGGTAGTCGGTGGGGTGATGCCGTCGACGGTTGCCGAGTGGAAGGCCTTTGTGGTTCAGGCGGACGCCCAGGCGTTGATGCTGGTGCCGGTGTTGGCGGCGATGTTCCCGCACACCTCGGTGACCCGCCAGATCGCCGGGGTGACGGTGCGCGAGATCACGCCCGCCAGTCTGGACCCCGCCAAGTCGGGCCTGTTGCTGGTCCACTTCCATGGCGGCGGCTATGTGATGAACGGCGGCGAGGCCAGCACGGGCGAGGCCGTATTGGCGGCGCACTACAGCGGCATCCGGGCGATCTCGGTGGACTATCGGATGGCCCCGGATCACCCGTTCCCAGCTGGTCTAGACGATGCGGTTGCGGTCTGGAAAGCCCTATTGGCGGAGTATCCGGCGGGCGCGATGGCGGCGTTCGGGACGTCTGCGGGCGGCGGTCTGACCCTGGCCCTGACCCTGAAACTTAAGGCGCTGGGCCTGCCCTTGCCGGGCGCGCTGGGCCTGGGAACGCCTTGGGCCGACCTGACCGGCGCTTCGGACAGCTATGCGGTGAACGAAGGTGTCGACGGCATCTTCACCAGCTTCAGCGGTGTGGGGCGGGCGATGGCCGCGCTCTATGCCGGTGCGGCGGGGGTCGAGGACCCGCTGGTCTCGCCGGTGTTCGGGGACTTTGCCGGGTTCCCGCCCAGTATCTTCGTGACCGGCACGCGCGACATCCTGCTCAGCGACACGGTGCGCACCTATCGGGCCATGCGCGCAGCGGGGGTGGAGGCGCGGCTGGAGGTGCATGAGGCCATGAGCCACGCGGAGTACATCTATGCCTTCGACGCCCCGGAATCGGCGGTGGCGTTTGGGGACATGGCAGACTTTTTCAACACCCATTTGACCGCCTGACCGCAATGATCAAGACCCTGACGGCCGTGTCACTGGCCGCTGCGCTGGCGGGCTCAGGGCCGACGTGCGCCGACCCGGTGATCAGCACGCCAGTTCCGGCGACCTTGATGTCATCGCAGCAGTTCGACTTCACGTCGGCGGTGAACGGGCGGACCTATCGGGTCACGGTGGCTCGGCCCTTCGCCCTGCCGCCGAAGGATGGCTATCCGGTGGTCTATGTGCTGGATGGCGGTGCCTATTTCAGCACTTTTGCCAGCGCGATCCAGCTGCGCAGCGCACTCGGCGGCGAGATCACGCCCGCCGTGGTGGTGGGGATCGGTTACCCGTCGGAGAGCATGATGGTGGCGATGAACCGCCGTAGCCTGGACTTAACGCCGACCCAGCCGGCGACCGGGCAGATTGAGCCCGACGCCCCAGGCGGTACCAAACCGGAGTACGCCGGGGCAGACGATTTCTTCAAGGTGATCGACACCGAGATCCGCCCACAAATCGCCAAAATGACCCGTGTGGCGACGGGCAAGGACGTGCTGTTCGGCCACTCGCTCGGCGGCCTCTTCGTGCTGCACACCCTGTTCACACACCCGGACGCCTTCGATACCTATCTGGCGTTGAGCCCCTCAATCTGGTGGGCTGACCGCGCGGTGCTCAAGGACGAAGCGGCGTTCTCAGTGGCGGTGACCGGGCGCAAGACCACGCCCCGGGTGTTCGTCGGCGTTGGTGCTTTGGAGCAGACGGCACCGGACAAGCTTCAACCTGGGCAAACTCGCGAACAGGCCACAAAAGATGCGGCCCGATTTCGCATGGTCAGCAATGCGACCGATCTTGCCGGTCGTCTGGCCACGCTGAAGGGCGGGCTAGGCTATGTGGTGCAGTCCAAGGTTTTTGCGGGTCAATCACACATGAGCGTGCCTTGGGAGGCGCTCAACAGCATGGTGAATTTCGCCCTGCCGCCGAACTGAGCGTTTCGTAGGCCTAGGCTGCGACGGGTTAGAGTGTTTGCGTCGGTCCAATCTCGCGTTATCAACGTTCACTGAAGGCTCAGAGACTGGGAGAAACGATCATGGCGGCGGATGGCAATCTGACGGGTTTGGCTGAGGCGCGTGCCGAGGCCTATGCCCTGCCGCTAGAAAAGCTGAACCCGGCGCAACCGGCGCTGTTCCAGGCCGACGCCATGTGGCCGATCTTTGAACGCCTGCGGGCCGAAGACCCGGTCCACTACTGCGAAGAGCACGAGTTCGGGCCCTATTGGTCGATCACCAAGTATAACGACATCATGGCGATCGACACGGATCACCATCGGTTCACCTCGGACTATACCAAGGGCGGCATCAATATCGCGGGTGGACAGTCCAATATGGATCCGCTGCCGATGTTCATCGCCATGGACCCGCCGAAGCACGATGTGCAGCGCAAGGTGGTGTCACCCGCCGTCTCGCCGATGAACCTGGCGATCATGGCGCCGCAGATCCGCGAACGAGCCGGCGCGATCCTGGACGGCCTGCCGATCGGGGAAGAGTTCGACTGGGTCGACCTGGTGTCCAAAGAGTTGACCGGCATGACGCTGGCCACCCTGTTCGACATGCCGCAGGAAGATCGCCGCCAGCTGATCTATTGGTCCGATGTGGTCACCGCTGCGCCAGGACACGGGCTAATCGACACACTGGAACAGAAGATGGAGATCTTCAGTCAGTACCACGCCTATTTCACCAAGCTGTGGAATGCCAAGGTCAATGCCCCGCCCACCGGCGACCTGATCTCGATGCTGGCGCACGATCCGGCGACCCGGAACATGGAGCCGCGCGAATACTTCGGAAACATCGTGCTGCTGACGGTCGGCGGCAACGACACCACGCGTAACACCATCTCTGGCTCGATCCTGGCGCTGAACCAGAACCCAGACCAGTACGCCAAGCTGCGCGCCAACCCCGAACTCATCCCGTCGATGGTTTCGGAAACCATCCGCTGGCAGACACCGCTAGCCTATATGCGGCGCACGGCGGTCGAGGACGTGGAGTTCCGCGGCAAGACCATTAAGAAGGGCGACAAGGTTCTGATGTGGTACGTCTCGGGCAACCGCGACGACGAGGTCATTGAGCGGCCCAACGACTACATCATCGACCGCGAGCGCCCCCGCCAGCACATCTCATTCGGTTTCGGCATCCACCGCTGCGTTGGCAACCGGCTGGCCGAACTGCAACTGACGATCATCTGGGAAGAGATCTTGAAGCGCTTCCCAGAGGTGGTGGTCACCGCGCCGCCGAAGCGGGTCTATTCCAGCTTCGTGAAGGGCTATGAGACCCTGCCGGTGATCATTCCCCGTCGGAACTAGACGCAGATCATCGTGGCAAGGCGGCCAGGATCGCGCGGCTCACCAGCTGATAGTTGCCGCCGTAGTGATGGCCGCCCGGCACTCGGACGCTATGGATTTGATCTGACGCTAGCGCCAAACAAGCTGGATTTGGCTCATCCACCCCCGAGATACAAACCATGGGTATGCCCTTGAGTTTGGCCAGGGCGGGCGCGATGGGCGTGGCTGACCGCGCGGCGACATTCAGCCAGTCACCGGGCCAGAACTGAAGCTCGCCAGAGGTGGCGGGGTCAACTAGCGCAATCAGTCGGATGTGGCTTCGCAGGTCCGCCGGCAAGCCAGGCACGATCAGAGCCAGGGCCGACGCGCCGAAGGAATAGCCGCCCAGCACGATCCGGGTCTTGCCCCATGCACTCATGTCCCGGCGCAAGAGCGCGGCCAGATCGGCGGCGCTCTCGTCGGGCGTCTTGCGCACGATGAAGTAGCGCAGGGAATTGACGCCCACCACCGGGATGCCGGCCTTCACCAGATCGGCGGTCATGCCGACGTCCGACGCGACCCAGCCGCCGTCACCGGAGTAGAACACCGCCAAGGTATCGCCATGTCCCGCCGCAGGGGCCACGATGACCGGCAACACGTTGGGACTCGATCCCGCAAATGCCGGAGCAGCGCCGACCACCGCGGCAAGGCTAGCAAAGAGCCCCACAAAGCCGAAAGGGCCGAGGCAGAGTTTCATGTGTGGGCCTCCCAGTCTCGGCAGTCGCGATGATGTCGACGCGGGCCAAGTGCGCGCGGGATCAGGCAGGAATGGGGCGGCTTGACCTAACTCGTCCGGCTGCGCAGCCGCCACATCATGGGGCGAGCGAGCGCGGCGGCGACGATCAGAGGCAGCAGAAGCCACGCCACTACGCGTTCGCCGCCGTTTCCGGCGCGAATACGGAAAAATCGCGCGAGGCCCACGCCCTTGTGAAACTCGACCTTCAGCGGACTGGTCTGGCTAGTCCCGCCGATATGAACGACCTCGGCCTCAGGGTGAAACAAAACCGCGCCGCCCAGCCTGCGGACCCGCCAGCAGAGATCAACGTCCTCGACATGGAGGAAGTAGCCTTCGTCGAACCCCGCTAGACGATCGAAATCCTCCCGCCGCATACAAAAGCACGCACCAGAAATGGTCGGAACCTCCGCTACGTGGGTCGGGGTCACCTCGGTTTCCCAGTGGACCTCATACCGACGAAGACTCGGTATGCGACGCGCGAGGCTGCTCAACGACAACAGGGCGCTGACCGGGGTGATGTCGCCGCGCCGCCCACCGCGCT
>JAYTWT010000455.1:0-1839 GCA_043743295.1 Alphaproteobacteria bacterium
GTTGTCGATATAGCCCTGAGCGATCCGCTCGCTGATCACCCGGATTTCCCCCTGCGTTCCTTCGGGGAGCGGCACGCCGTCAGGGTCGACCACATCCACGCGAACGCCTGGCATCGCGTACCCGACCACCCCCGGATGGGACTCGAGAGCGGCCCCATCGACCATGGCAATCGTCCCGCTCTCTGTCGCGCCGTAAGACATCCAAAGCTCCGGTGCCAGCCGCAGGCGCGCGTCGCGAGCCAGGCCCGGGGGTAGAACGCTGCCGCTGACCACCAGGCGAAGTTGCGACTGAAAGACCGACCGGTCCGGTAAGGTCGCCATTAGGCCCCCCAACTGGACGGGCGTCAGGCCAATGATGCTGGGTTGTAGGGCGTTGAGGTCTCGCACCAGCATCGGAATATCCATCCCCGTGACCAGGGTCGCGCCTGTCGCCCACGCCACCAAGGCCATGTTCTGGCCCAGCATCGTATCCAGCCCGGTGAAGGCAACCCATCGCCCGCTCTTGACCGACAGGTGTGTCATCACCCCTGTGTGCGCGCTGCTTTCCATAGATCGCCACGTCTTGGCGACCCGCCGCGGATTCCTCGTGGTCCCGGAGGACAGCATGATCCGAACCACTGTGTCCGGCAGGCCTCGGACCGGTTCGACGCGATGGGGTTCAGCCCTCAGGGTGTTCTGAAGCCAGTTCGGGCTCAGTTGAATCTGCCCGGCACCCGCCACGCCCGCTACGTCGGTGAGGGTCACGTCTGCGGCAGGGTCGCCGGCCGGCGAGGAGGTAACACCAAGGCGCGCAAGGGCCAGGAACGCTAGATGTTTCAGATAGGGTCCCGACAGGCTCAAGGACACGGCGCCGCGATCCGGCGTGATGCCCAGGGTGCGTAAGCCAGCCGCCATCCGGTTCACATCGGCGTCAAGCTCGGCATAGGTCGCAATACGACTTGGCGTGACAATGGCCGGCGCGTGTGGGCGCACGCCAGCCTGAAACGTGACATAGGCGTCGAACATTTTTTGAGACTAGTTCAGCTAACTGTGATCGCCAAACAGCCCCAAGGCGGCACAAGTTAGGTCTGCACGCGCTCTTGATGTCATCTTGACACCCGTCGCGTCGCAAACCGGATAGGTTGACCTCCCGCCCGACGCAGCCGACCAAGACGCCGTGACCGAAATGCCAAGCGCCGCGCCTCCGCCAGCCCCGAGCAAGCGCCACGGCCTGCTGCGCTCGTCGGCGATCTATTCAGGCTTGACCCTGGTCAGCCGTTTCATGGGCTTGGCGCGCGACCTGGTGATCACTGCCCGGCTGGGCGCCAGCCAGACCATCGCGGCGGACGCCTACTACACCGCCCTAGCCTTTCCCAACCTGTTCCGACGGATGTTCGCCGAGGGCGCGTTCGCGGCCGCCTTCGTGCCGGACTACGCTAAGCGACTGGAAGCGGAGGGCCAGGAAGCGGCCGACCGCTTTGCCGCCGACGCGCTGGCGACGATGGCGGCAATCACCATCGCCTTATCTATAGCCTGCCAACTGGCCATGCCTTGGTTGATGCGGGTCTACAGCTACGGCTTTCTGGCGACGCCGGAGAAGTTCAAGCTGGCGGTGGTCCTCACACAGATCACCATGCCCTACCTGCCTTGCATGGTGATCGCCGCCTTGTTCGCCGGAACGTTGCAGGCGCGGGGTCGGTTCATCATCTATGGTTTCTACCCTACGGTCCTGAACGTGGTGATGTTGGCCGCCGTCTTGCCACAGCACGATCCGACCCGGGCTGCCTACGCCGCGTCCTGGGGCGTCTTGGTCGCCGGGGTCAGTCAAGCCGCTCTCTGCTGGTGGGGTGCCCGGCGATC
>JAYTWT010000456.1:0-2703 GCA_043743295.1 Alphaproteobacteria bacterium
TACGCTGTTCTGGATGCTGGTGAAGGTCAGGTGGCCGTCGGCGTAGGGATCACCGAGGTAAGTGATATCGCCTTCGATGAAGGTATCAAAATTAGTCACTTGATCGATAGAGCCCAAAGCGTGGAAGTCGACCGGGTCGAGGTACTTAGTCGGGTTGACCCCGGCTGTGGCGTTGGACGCCAGAACGACTGAGAGTGCCGCTCCGAGCAGTCCGAGGGTGTGGTTGCGCAAGCGCATCATCTGATCTCCAAGTTTCAGTTAGACGTCTGCGAACGGGCTGGCGTCGGCTTGGCGATAGGGATGCGGCGTGGAGGCGGTGCGAGATAGGCGCTACAACCTGCGATCTGGTGCGAGTTCTTGCGTTTTCGCGCGTCAGGCGAAATCGGACGCCGCAAGCGCAGCTGCCTCGGTATCACTGAGCGGTCCTCGGGAGAAAGAGGTGTTGAACGGCATTGCCAGAAGGGCAGCGCCGCCAGCGGCCAGCGCTGCCGGCCCGACATCGCGAAACAGGTGATCGCGGATGCGGGGGGAGATTGAGCCCTCCGGGGCCAGGGGATTCGCCGGGATCGAAGCTTCGTAGGCCACTTCGTCGGTGGCCATATCACCTGACAACATTCCAGTCCGTTCCATCAGGATCGGCGCGGCAAACGGGGTGCCGCCACCAACCCGCTGGCAGGCGAGCGACAAGCCGTCCAGGACCTCCGCCCTGTGACGCATGACGGCGTTCAGCATCAAAAAAACAAATAGCCCGGTCCGCGCATCTGATCCGAACGCAAAAATCTGGGTCTGAGCCAGGAATGCCCAACCCTCGAACCGCATGTCTTCGACCCCGGATCGAAATGTCAGTAGTCCGTTGGGCGCTCTGCGGATCATAACCTCGTCGTGGACGAAGCGCCCCGATGCACCCGTCGCCATTCGAGTCGTGCGCCAAAACCCTTCGTAGGCCTCGCCTCGCAGGTCGGTGATCGCGCGGGACTCGATCAGTACCGCTTCGGGGACCCACGTGCCGAAGGCACCCCAAGGCATATTGGTATCGGCCTGCTCGCCCAACACTTTGGCTGAGAACGCTTCGATATCGGCATCCCAGTCCAGCACGGAAAATCCGGGCCGCTTGGACGCGATCAACTCGGTAAGATTGACCAGGTTCTGGCCGGAGGGCGCCTGGCGTCCGTTGAGCCATCGGCTGATCACCGACTTGTCCACCGCTAGGTCCGCAGACAGGCGGCCTCGGCTCAACGACAGCGCCTTCAAAGCCAATGTCAGGCGAGCGGAAAACCCCTCGTCACTCATGCGTAAATCCCCAACTTGCCCCGTCATCCCGGCTGTAGCGCAGCGGAAAGCTGGGACCCAGGACCTCGGCCCCAAGCGTCCGGGATGACACCCTGGAGTGTGATCAACGCCCAGCTTTTCAATCCGCTAACCCGACTTCGTTGCCCCAGAAAGATAACTACCCCGAGGCCAGACCTCTGGGGTAGGGGCGTTGACGTTCGGGACGTTGCGTTTGGTTGCGATCTATCGCGGTAGGGGCTTGCCTAGTTCTCCCGCCAGATCCTGGATGAACTGCCACGCAACGCGGCCGGATCGGGCACCGCGCAGTTGCGACCACTGAAGCGCGCGGCGATCCAGGTCCTTTACCCTCAAGTCGAACTGCTCCGCGTAGCCGCGAACGGCGGTCAGGTAGGTCGCCTGATCCATGGGCGGGAAGCCAATCCACAGGCCGAAGCGATCCGAGACGCTGACCTCTTCCTCCGCGTCTTCGGCGATGGCGATCAGGCCACGATCCTCGGCATGGCCGCGCGGCATCAGGTGGCGGCGGTTCGAGGTGGCCACGAACAGTACATTGGCCGGCGGACCTGAGACCCCGCCTTCGAGCGCCGACTTCAGGGCTTTGGCCGCCGCCGCGCCCTCTTCGAACGACAGGTCATCGCAAAGCACCACGAACCGCTCGGGCCGCGTGCGCAGATTGTCGAACAATTCGGGCAGGGCGGTGACATCGTCCCGATCGATTTCGATAAGCTTCAAATTCGGCTCCGTCGCCGCAACGCGCATGAAGGCCGCCTTGGCCATAGAACTCTTGCCTGTCCCCCGCACGCCCCAGAGTAAGGCGTGGTTGTTGGGCAGGCCCGCCGCGAACCGCGAAAGATTGCTTAGAAACCGGTCGCGCTGGCGTTCAACGCCGATCAGGCTCGCCAGCGGCAGGGCATAGTCAGGGGCCGGATGGAAGAGGCCACGCCGTGCATCGTGGCGGAAGATCCGCGCACGCTCGAACGCGGCGGGCACAGCATTTGGCGGCGCCAGGCGTTCCAGCGCCTCGGCAATGCGGGTGAGAAGGGGCTTCAGGTCACTTTCCATCCCTTCACGCCATAGGGCCTGACGGGTTCCATTGCAAAACCAGTGCGGTGCGCATAGCTTCCGCCGACTTTTGCGGGGGGACCCTTGTCCTTACGCTCACCATCGCCATTTCGGAGAGGCCATGTTCGCCACCCCCGCCTACGCCCAAGCCGCCGGTGCCGCCGCCGGCGGCGGCACCCAAGCCATGCTGCTGCAGTTCCTGCCGCTCGTCGCCTTGGTTGTCCTGTTCTATTTCCTGATGATTCGGCCCCAGCAGCGGCGGATGAAGCAACATCAAACCATGCTGGGTGCCTTAAAGCGCGGCGACACGGTGGTGCTGTCCTCCGGCATCATCGGCAAGGTGGCGCGCGT
>JAYTWT010000457.1:0-1805 GCA_043743295.1 Alphaproteobacteria bacterium
TGGAACGCCAACCCCACCAGGGTCAGCGCCATTCCAGCCGCCAGCATCCGCCCCGCGCCGAACCTTTCCGAAAGCGGGCCGGTGACGAAAGTCTGGGTAAAGGCCGCCGAAATTCCCACGAAGGCGAAGCAGAGACCGATCTCCTTCGGTCCCCAGCCGAACCGGGCCTGGGCCCACAGGCCGAACTGCGACTCGATCCCGGTAAACGCGAACCCCACCAGGAAGGTCAGCCACATCAGCCGTCCGATCACGGGATGGCGCATGACCTCCCCGGTTACCGCCCATCGGCTCGCCTGGACGTGTTCGACGGGCTGGCGATTGCGGCTTTCACGGATGAACAGGGTGATGCAGAGCGCTGAGACGCCGGACAGGCCGGCGGCGATATAGAGCGGGATCTGGAACCCCACCGGCCCCGCCTCCGGGTGGGCAAACAGTCCGCCCAGCGAAGGACCGACGATCAGTCCGATGTTCCAGGCCGCGCCCATGAAGCCCATGGTCCGCGCACGCTTTTCCGAGGGTGTGACATCGGCGATATAGCCCTGGATGACCGCGCCATTGCCGCTGGCCATGCCGCCAAGGAAGCGGATCCCCAGCGCCACCCAGACATTGGGCGCCAAGGTCAGCGCCAGGAAGCAGAGCATGTTGCCCACGGTGGTGGTGACCAGCAGCGGCTTGCGGCCATAGCGATCCGATAGCCGCCCCCAGAACGGCTCGCCAAAGAACGCGCCCGCCGAATAGGCCGAGAACACCAGAGCGATCTGCCAGGGCTCGGCGTTGAACGACTTCCCATAGAACGGCAGCAACGGGACGATGATCCCGAAGCCCAGCATATTGATAAAGATGACGGCGATCAGCGACGGCGCCGCGAAGCGAGGCGGCGACGCCTCACGCGGGGCGGTGTCGGACATGGGCGGCGTGTTAGGACTGTGGAGGCGAGGCGGCAAGCCTCAGGTGGGCGGCTTGGGTTCGGGATCCGGGGTCGGCGCGGCCATGTCGGGCTCGACAGTGGTCATGCCGGTGGCGGCGGCGTCTTCCTCGACCTGAACATCGGCCACAACCGGCGGGGCTGCGGCCGGCAGGATTACCGGCGGCGCGGGTGCGACCGCGGCGGCCGCTGCTGCGACCTCCTCAGCCGCTGGGGCTGCGGGCGCGGGGGCTTGCGGCCGGTCCATGAGACTGCGGCCGACCGCCAGCGCGATCAGCAGCGCAACGGCGCCTCCGGCGATCCACAGGATGACCCTAAACACTCTTCGCCTCCTTCGGCGTCGGCAGGGGCGGCAGCACACCGGTCAGCCCTAGCAATTGGCGGTCCCAGCCGTAGGGGTCCGACCGGAAATGCATCTGGCCATCGGCCCCGGCGAAGCTGGTCCAATAGAGGATGAACACCGGAACCTTGACCGGCAAGGGCGCGCGGATGGTCTTCTCCGGAACCGCCAGCTTGGCGTCGATGATCTCCGGCGGCCAGTTGGGGTCGCCCGCCAGCAGCGCCTCGGCCAGTTCGCGAGGCTTCTCCACCCGCACGCAGCCATGGCTCGCCTGACGCGCGAACAGGTCGAACGCACCGTGCGACGGCGTGTCGTGCAGATAGACCGCGAACGGATTGTCGAAGTCGAACTTGAAACGGCCCAGCGCGCTCTGGTCGCCCGAGGCCTGCTGCAGCCGTGGCGGCGCGCCGTCCACCGCAATGATCCGGTAGCCGTTGTGCGCCAGGTAGCCAGGATTGGCCTTCTCCTTCGGCCAAAGTTCGCGTTGCGCGATGCCGGCGGGCACGTTCCAGGGCGGGTTGATCACCACCGAATGGATGG
>JAYTWT010000458.1:0-2358 GCA_043743295.1 Alphaproteobacteria bacterium
AGCGAGGCCTCGAAGGCAGGTCCTGCCGTCCGCAACCAATGATTCAGGGCGTGCTTGGTCCAGGCGATCGCGCGCGGTGCCCCATTGGCCAGCTTAACCGCAATCTCCAGTGCCCTGGCGTCCAGCGCATCATCTTCGGCTACCAGCGAGATCAGTCCGATCCGTTCCGCCTCCGCCCCATTGAGCGGGTCACAGGTCAGCAGGTAGTACTTGGCCTTCGCCATCCCGCACAGCAGTGGCCAGACAATCGCCGCGTGGTCGCCCGCTGCAACGCCGAGCCGCGTGTGGCCATCGATGATCCGGGTTTGCGGCGTGGCGATGGACACGTCAGCCAGCAGGCCGCAAACCAGTCCAGCGCCGACCGCCACGCCGCGCATGGCGCTGACCACCGGCGTCTGGCAGTCGATGATATTCATGACGATGTCCCGAGCCTCGCGCATCGTTCGCGCCCGAATCTCGAAGTCGTCGACGATCCCTTGGATCATCTCGAAGTCGCCACCTGCGGAGAAGGTGGTGCCCTCCCCGGTCAGGATCGCACAGCGGATATCGGGATCGGCATCCACATCGCGCCAGACGTCCGCCAACTCGGCATGCATGATGGCATCCGTCGCGTTGAGCTTGCCCGGGTTGCTCATCACGATTTTCAGCACGCCCGGCGACGGACGTTCGAACTTCAGCCGCTTATAGCGGGCATAGCGGTCGGTCATCATGACCTCCTCAGTAGATCGTGTAACCGCCGTCGATCACGAAAGCGTCGCCGGTGTGGAACTTCGAAGCGTCTGAGGCCAAGTAGACGGCAAGGCCTGAGAAATCCTCCGGCTCTCCCCACCGCCGCATCGGCACCCGACCGATCACCTGATCGTTGAATTTGTCCCACTTCTGTGCCGCTGCGGTCATGTCGGACCGGATCCAGCCGGGCAGCACCGAATTGGCGCGGATACCGTAACGCGCATATTCCACCGCCAAGCCCCGGACCATCGCCAGCACCGCGCCCTTTGTGGCGGCATAGGCTTGGTTGCGCGGCGCACCGTGGATCGCTGAGGTGGACGACGTCACCAAGAGCGAGCCGCCCAGATCGCCGGCTCGGGCCCGCTCAATCATGTGTTTGCTGGCTTCCCGAAACGTCCAGAACACGGCGTCCAGGTTCACGGTCGTCACTCGCCGCCACTTTTCAGTGGTCATTTCCTCGAACGGCGCGCCACCGCCGACCCCGGCGTTGGCCGCGCAGAAATCCAGTCGACCGAATGTCTTCAAAACCTCGGCCACGCCAGCCACAACAGCGGCCTCGTCGTTGACGTCGACCGCCTGGACCAGCACGTCCACGCCATAGGCCTTGAGGGTCGCCTCGGCCTTCGCATTCTTCTCCGGATTCTGGCCCCAGATCGCCACCTTGGCACCGGCCGCAGCCAGACCCTCCGCCATGCCCAGGCCAATGCCACCATTACCGCCAGTGATCAGACCCACCTTGCCGGTCAGATCGAAGGGATTGAATGCCATCTGAGTAGTCCTCCCGCAATTTTGCGCGACTACACGCAGGCGCCCCTAGGTCGGTCAAGCGGCACGAGGGTTTGCCGAAACGGCGGGGTATGCGAGGCTGAGTAAAACGAGGGATGGAATGCTTCGCCAGACGGTCTTGGTTCTCTACCTGAGCAATTCGGCGCTGGATTCGCCGGTGGTGGCGTGGACCCGCTATGATGGGACGGCTAGCAAGCGGCACATGGCCGGCGACGAGGAAGAGCCGCCCTATCGCACCGGTCTCGATGCGCTGAAAGACGGCTGGCGGCTCTTTCAAGCGTCGCAGCTTTCGCCCCACGAGGTCGGCGGAGAGTTTGACGTCAGCTATCTGAAGTACGAGTTCTGGTTCGAACAATTGACCGAGGTGTCCCGGTGATCGATCTGCCGCTTCTGAGCGCTCACGACATGGCCCGCTTTGTCGCGCAAGGCTACTTGCGGATGGACGGCGTGGTGCCCGAGGCCATCAACGCTCAGTTCCTGTCCGAGATGGGCGAAGTCGCGGCCCCGGAGCCGGGCCGAAAACTGCGCCGGGCCTATGGCGAACTGCTGGCCCAGGCGGACATTCCAGAGGTCGCCGCCGGCACGCCATTGTCCAGCGCTTACCGCCAGGGATCGGCCATCGCGCGGATGCTGGAGCTGCCGGTCGTGGCGGGCGCTATCCGTAGCCTTGTCGGCGAGGCCCCGGTTTTCGATCACCACTTTCTGCATGTGACCTTCCCGCCTGCCTATCACGAGGCCAGCGGCGGCGAGAATGTCTCCCAGCACACCCACCAGGACTCGACCATCGATATGCGGCGAGCCTTCGACATTCAAATTATGTACTACCCCCACGCGGTTACCCGG
>JAYTWT010000459.1:0-2762 GCA_043743295.1 Alphaproteobacteria bacterium
CCGTTGTTGGTGCGCTTCAACTGGGCGTAGATGAACCGATAGATGGTCTCGACGCCGATGACGCTGCGGCCAGCCTGGAGCTTGAGCCATCCGCAGATCTGCTCGGGCGACCAGCGGGTGGCCAGCAGATCCAGCACCTGATCGCGCAGTGCCGCGTTGCGCTCCAGACGCGAGCCGCTCCAGCGCCGGGCTCGAGTCTGCTGCTGGGCGTAGCCCGGTTGATAGCCTCCCGCGCGCGATCCAGACCCGGTATTGCGCTTCAGCTCGCGACTGATGCTCGATGGCGAGCGATCCAGAGCTGCAGCGATTTTCCGGATCGATTGCCCGCCTTCGCGAAGGCGGGCAATCGTACATCTTTCTTCCAAACTGAGCTGCTCGTAGCGGCTTCCCATGGCAACACTCCATCCTCAGAGTGTTGCACTTCGTTTGAGAACTCAGGGGACCCAGATCGTAGAGCTTGAAGGCGAGTTGGAGGGGCGCTGTTGTGCACGCTCCACTTCCGATGGGCCCCATCTGGGTCCCCGCTTTCGCGGGGATGACCGGATATTGTGGGTGTTGAACCTTTACCCTCAGAACTCGTCCTCGATGGCAGCGCGGAAGTTTTCGAAGACCTCGTGGGCGGATTGTTCCGGCGGAATATCGGGCTCGACGGTGACGGGCAGTGCCACCGCCGCAAGTCGTCCGATCACTGCGCCATGCTGAACCAGAACCACCTCCTCGCCCTGCGGCAATGCGGCCAGCATCGCGGCAATCCTGGGCGGTAGATCATCGAGGTCTAGCTGAGGCATGGTCCCATCCTAGACCGGCTGAGGCGCTGCGGGTAAACCCCCCGCCATGGCATACCGATCCTTGCGTGAATTCCTGACCAAGCTGGAGGCGGCGGGCGAACTCGTGAGGGTGACCGAGCCGGTCTCCACCGTCCTGGAAATGACCGAGATCCAGCGGCGACTGCTGCGCAACGGCGGGCCGGCTGTTCTGTTCGAGAATGTCATCCGGGCGGACGGTGAGCCCTCGACCATGCCGTGTCTGGTTAATCTGTTCGGCACGGTGAAGCGGGTGGCCATGGGCGTCACCCTGGAGGGCCGCGAGCGCACGACAGCGGGTGAGTTGCGGGAGGTGGGCGAACTGCTGGCCTTCCTGCGCCAGCCCGAGCCGCCGCGCGGCCTGAAGGACGCCCTGGACATGCTGCCGCTGGCCAAGACGGTGATGAGCATGCGGCCCAACATCCGCAAGAGCGCGCCCGTGCAGGAGGTGGTGCTGACGGGCGACGACATCGACCTGACCAAACTGCCGATCCAGACCTGCTGGCCCGGCGAGCCTGCGCCGCTGATCACCTGGCCGCTGGTGGTGACTAAGGGGCCGTCCAAGACCCGCGAGGATGATTACAACCTGGGCATCTATCGGATGCAGGTGATCGGTAAGAACCGCACCATCATGCGCTGGCTGGCGCACCGCGGCGGGGCCCAGCATCACCGGCGCTGGAAGGCTGAGGGCAAGCGCGAACCCCTGCCCGCCTGCGCGGTGATCGGCGCCGATCCCGGCACCATCCTGGCCGCCGTGACGCCGGTACCGGACACCCTGTCGGAGTATCAGTTCGCGGGACTGATGCGCGGGGCCAAGCTGGACCTGGTCCCCGCCAAGACCGTGCCGCTGATGGTACCGGCCCAGGCCGAGATCGTGCTTGAGGGCCATGTTCTGCTGGACGAATACGCCGACGAGGGGCCTTACGGCGATCACACCGGCTATTACAATTCGGTCGAGAAGTTCCCGATCTTTCAGATCAGCGCGATCACCATGCGCAGGAACCCGATCTATCTGACCACCTTCACGGGCCGTCCGCCGGATGAGCCCAGTGTGTTGGGTGAGGCGTTGAACGAGGTATTCATCCCGCTGTTGCAACAGCAGTTCCCGGAGATCACCGACTTCTGGCTGCCGCCCGAGGGCTGTAGCTATCGCATCGCCGTGGTGGCTATGAAGAAGGGTTACCCCGGCCACGCCAAGCGGGTGATGATGGGCGTCTGGAGCTATCTTCGCCAGTTCATGTACACCAAGTGGGTGATCGTCGTGGACGACGACATCAATGCCCGCGACTGGAAAGACGTGATGTGGGCGCTGTCCACCCGCATGGACCCGGCCCGGGATATCACAGTGATCGAGAACACCCCCATCGACTACCTCGACTTTGCCTCGCCGGAGAGCGGGCTGGGGTCGAAGATCGGTCTGGACGCCACCAACAAATGGCCCCCTGAGACCCACCGCGAATGGGGCGAAAAGCTGGGCATGGACGCCAAGACCGTCGCGGCTGTCACCGAGAAGTGGGCGCGGCTGGGCCTGCCTGGGGATGGGGCGGAGGTGGGTTGAGGGCCGCGTCTTTCAATTTCCTGATCGATGCGATATCGTAAGAATATGTCCATGACCACGACCCTCTCCTCGAAATTCCAGATCTCCATCCCCAAGGAGGTCCGAGAGTCTCAAGGTTGGAAACCCGGCGAGCGGTTTGCCTTTCTGCCGCAAGGCGGTGGCTACGTTCTCGTCCGCGTTCCCAGCTTTGAAGAAATGCGGGGGATCGCCAAGGGTGCAGACACGTCCGACTACCGCGACCGCACGGATCGCTTTGAGTGAGGCTCGTCGATACCTCGGCCTGGATAGAATGGTTCGCGAATACACCACTGGTAGCCCAGATTGCGCCACAAATCCCAGCGCAGGCCGACTGGCTGGTGCCAACCATCGTCCAATTTGAGCTGGCCAAGTGGCTCCATCGA
>JAYTWT010000460.1:0-4985 GCA_043743295.1 Alphaproteobacteria bacterium
GTCGGCTTGCGCTTCTCAGGTTTCATCCACTTGCGCAGATTATCTCTGGAGTACTGCAGCGGGCCGATGGAGCCGGCAACATCGGTAAAGGCCGTCGCCTCGCGCGAGCGGGCACCAAAGTCGGTGTTGAGGGCGTCTTCAATGGCCCTGCGGTTCTCGCGCAACAGCCGGATGCAGCGGTCAATGCGCTCGATCCTGAGTTCAGCCGAGGCTTCGCCGTCCCGCAGATGGGCGGCTTTCTGACGCGAGAGGATGGCCTGCATGTCCATGGAGGGTTCTCTTTCTGCGGGTCGGGTGCGGGCCAACCGTTCCGGCTGCTTTGGATCAGGCGAATAGTGCGGCCCGGCGGACAGCTGTGCAACCCCGTTACGCTTGCCCCAGTACGTCCAGGCGCGGCTGTTACAATTGAGACCAAATGCCCTGCAATGCGTGGTCCGGTTGTTACAAAGCCGGGGGACAAACGCTCCATTGGAAACGGTTCCAAGCTTAACCGTTGACCAGCGTTTTGGTTTTCAAGGGAGTGTTCTAGATGACGCTTAAATCACTTATGGCCGGTGCAGTGATCGCATTGGGTCTGGCTGCTGGCTCAGCGTCGGCGGCGACAATCAACCTATCGACGCTTGTCGGAACCTGGGACACTCAGCAAAATTTTTCCGTGCTCGGGAGTTTCTTTACGGATGACTATTTGGCAGACGTCGCGATCACGGCCAAGTTCACGGACTATTTCGTTTGGGGAGACGAATACGAGGTGTTCGTGAATGGCTCCTCGATCGGAGCGGCGCTCGCGCCGCTGCCTGCGGCACCTTTCGAGGCTGACCCGGAGACGGCTTACAATTCAGGCCTGGTCACCCGGGGCACTGTAGCGCTCAATCTCGGCGACACGCTGGCGTTCAAGTTCACCCGCATACCCGACGGCTACAGCGACGCAACGATTGCCGTTTCGGCTATCGGCGGTCGCGGCGGTGCCGTGCCGGAGCCTGCCACCTGGGCGATGATGATCGCCGGCTTCGGTTTGGCCGGCGCGACGTTGCGCCGCCGCAGGGCAATCCTTGCCGCCTAGTTTCCTACCCTTGGCAAGTCGAGAAGCCCGCGCATGCGCGGGCTTCTTTGCGGTGTTCAATCAGCGGCATCAGGCAACCCCGACCTACTCCCCTTCAGGGATCAGCATATAGCCTTCGCCGCGCATGGTTTTCAGCACCGAGGGCTTGCGCGGATCGAACTCGATCTTCTTGCGCAGGCGCGCGATCCGCATGTCTATGGAGCGATCGTACGGCTCCCACTTCTTGTGGTGCGCCAGTTCCAGTAGTTGGTCGCGGGTCAGCGGGCGGCGGGCGTGGGTGATGAAGGCGTAGAGCAGATCATATTCCATACTGGTCAGCTCGACCCGCTCGCCCTGGTCATCGAACATCGCCTTCTGCTCGGTATCGACGATGCAGCGCCCGACCTTGATACGCGCTGACGTCTGCGCCGGTGCGGCACTGACGGTCATGGTGCGCCGCAGGACGGCCTTGATCCGGGCGCGGAGTTCGGCGGGCTCGAACGGCTTGGCCAGATAGTCGTCGGCACCCATCTCCAGCCCGACGATGCGTTCGGTCGTCGATCCCATGCCGGTCAGCATCAGCACGGCGGCCCGGCTCTCGGCGCGCAGCCAGCGGGTCAGTGACAGACCATCCTCGCCGGGCATTCGCAAGTCGCAAACGACGAGGTCCGGTCGGAATGCCGGAACAATGCGGCGCAGTGCCACGCCGTCCTCGGCCGATTCGACCTGATAGCCGTCCTTCTTGAGAAGATCGGTCAGCAGATCGCGCACATCGGGATCGTCGTCACACACGATGATCCGCGCGCCGCTGCTCATGCCTGCACCCCCGCCTCGCGCGGCAGGGAGATGACTACGGCGCAGCCTGACGTCTGCTGCGAATCAAAACCGATGGTACCGCCGTGGGCTTCGATGACACCGCGCGCCAGCGAAAGGCCCATGCCGCCACCATCGCCAAACGCCTTGGTGGTGAAGAAGGGTTCGAATACCCGAGCTTTCAACGCCTCGCTGAGGCCTGGACCATTGTCTTCGACCCGGATGGTCACAGATGCCCCGGCCTTTTGCGTGCGGATGGTCAGGGAACGGGCTCCATCGTGTGCCGTTAGGGCGTGTTCGGCGTTTAGGGTCAGGCCAACGATGACCTGGGCCAACTGATCATGGTCACCGTCGATCATGCCGAGATCAGGATCAAGCCATTTGCCCACGGCGATCTTGTTTTTGCGCAGGCCATAGGCCGAAAACTCCAGCGCCCCTTCGATCAGGTCGTTCAGATCGACGGCACCGCGCTTGGGTTTGTTCTGTTTGGCGACCGCAAGGAAGGTCTTGAGGATGCGATGGCAACGATCCGCCGCTTCGCGCAGCTTGCGCACTGTGGCCTCATCAGGTGTACCCGCCAGCGAGTCCTCCAGGATAGACGCGCGGCCAATGACCACGGCCAGCGGATTGTTCAACTCATGCGCAACGCCTCCCAGCAGGGTGGCCAGAGCCGCCAATTTCTCGTTCTGATGGATTTGCTCGCGCTGCCTAGCCACCTCAGCCTCCATGGCGCGACGCTCGGTCAGGTCGCGCACGAACGCGGCAAAGACCCGGCGATCGCCTAGCAAGATCTCTTCGATCTGGATCTCGATGGGGAAATTCCGGCCCTCGGCATGGACGGCCTCGAGCTCGAGCCTGCGACCGATCACTTTGCGCTCGCCCGTAGCTACATGGTGGGCAAAGCCGCGTTCGTGCGCCACGCGCAGGCGGGCCGGCACAATCGTCTCGCCGATGGTCCTGCCGATGATGTCGCCGAACATCCGCAAGGCCGCGGGGTTGGCGCGCAGGATCCGGCTGTCAAGGTCGGCAATGATCACCGCCTCCAGCGAGGCATCGATCACCGATCCAATGAGGCGGTCTACGAATTGGTCGGCTTCGCGCCGGTCCGACATCGGCACTTGGGGATTGGGATTCAGGGCCATGGCTTGGGTCTGGGTCGGGACTCTTGTGGACCTCTGCCCTCCCACGGCAACGTAACAATCGGACCCCGGTTTTGGGCCCCGATTGTCTCAATTGTAACAGCGTCAGGGCATGACGCGCGCGACCAGCGCCCGCAACGCGGCCGGGGTGAAGGGCTTTTCCAGATACGGTCGACCACAGCGCTCAAGGAAATCCGATGCGGTCCTACTCAGAGTGTCGCCGGTAATGAAGGCCAGCCTCGGCATCAAGTCCGGAGCTTCCCGCTTGATCCAGTCATGCAGCGCGGGGCCATCCACGTCCGGCATCCGAACGTCGGACAGGATCAGGTCGTATCCGGTCTCGCCGGCCAGAATGTCCAACGCGGCCTGACCGCCGATCGCGATGGAGACCTCGAGGCCCATCCGCTCCAGCATGTCGGCCAGCGTGTCGGCCACTTCTTCCTCATCGTCGATGATCAGGACCGTGCCCCTGGCCCGGCTCTTGGGGGGCGCGGTCACCGCGGGCTCGGCCGATGCCGCGTGCACGTCGGCGATCGGTAGCAGCACGGAAAAAGCAGTGCCGGTCTTCGTATCGTCCACCTGGATCGTTCCGCCGTGAGCTTGGACTATTCCCAGTGCGTAGGGCAGGCCCAGACCCGTTCCGGCACCCGCAGCCTTGGTCGTAAAGAAGGGGTCGAAAATCTTGAGCTTGACGTCGGGGGCAATACCCTGGCCGGTGTCCGCAACGGTCAACCGAACCATCCCGCCCTCGACGATTGACCGGACCGTGATCTGCCTCAGACCCACACTGCCTTCCAACGCCTGTCGAGCATTGGTCAGCAGGTTGACGATCACCTGATGCAGCTGATCGGAATCGGCCCGGATCGACGGCAGGTGCGGATCAAGATCTAGGACTAGCTCAACGTTAGAGGCCCGCATCTGGAAATCGGTCAGATCGACCGCCGCGCGGAGCAGATCATTCGGCGATACCGGCTGATACTCCGGGGCTTTCTGCCGCGCCATGGACAGGAAGCTCTGGACAATCTTGGCGCAGCGTTCGGAAGCGCGCCGAATCTTCTCAACCCGCGCCGCATGCGGCGTGTTCTCGACATCCTCGGCCAGCATCGCGGCTTGCCCGATGACCGCAGCGAGGGGGTTGTTAAGCTCATGGCTGACCCCCGCCAGCAGCGACCCCAGCGAGGCCAGCTTCTCGGCCTGATTGAGGGCGTCCTGGGCTTGCTGAGCTTGCAGCTGCGCCGTCAGGTCCCGGTAGATCGTGCCCATCTCCGTCATGACGCCGCTTGCGTCGAGGACAGGAAATATCGTCAGCTCGAAATACCTTTTAGCGTCGTTTCCCGGTGGCTGACGAAAGGTCTGCACGATCTGAGCAGACTTGGTTTCGGCGACCTTGCGGGTCGCTGGGACCACGACGGACAGGAACTCGGGCCAGTATTTGGTCAGTTCGCGCGCTGGCGTCGCGGGAACCTCCGCGCGCGTTCTCCCGTGAAAAGCCGCACCCAGAGCATTCATCATCACCGGTTTTCCGGCAGGCGTGTAGACGCCGATCGGCATCGGTGAACTCTCGAAGATCGACTCGAGCAGGGCCCGCGCAGCATCCAGATCGGTTCGCGCGCGGACCTGTTCATCGATATCTAGGTTGAACCCGCCGATGTGGCTGACGCGCCCCTCGTCATCGAAAACCGGAAAGCGGCAGACCAGCTCATGGCGGCCCCGCGTGGGGTTTGGCGCTTCCTGTTGAAACGCGGTCCCGGTCTTGATGATCTGGCGGTCGATGTAGTTCAGCTGTGCCAGAAACGGAGCCGCGTGAAATTCCCGCTCGTGACGACCCTGAACCTTGTCACGGTCCATGCCGTACTGCGCGGCCGTCACGTTGTTCACATAGACAATCTCGCCGTCGAGCTTCTGCAGGTACATCGACGCTGGGATGTGATCGAGAAAGGCGAGAAACTGCGCGCGCGTGGCCTTAAGCTCGGCCAGTTGATCCAACGTCGCCC
>JAYTWT010000461.1:0-4558 GCA_043743295.1 Alphaproteobacteria bacterium
CGGTGTACCCGCCAGCTTGAACTCGGGTCGGTTGCCGATGTTGTCAGTCTTGAACCGCCAGGCCACCTCCAGCTTGCTGAAATTGGAGGCGTTGATCTGGTCCAGCGGGCGATAGCGGCTGCCGGCCAAGTCGCCTGTGTAGGTCGGCCATTCGACACTCTGGGCCGTCGCGGCGGAGGCCGTGGCCAGGGCGATCATCATCGCCCCGCCGACCAGCAGGTTGTTCTTCATGTTCATGCGTCTACCCCCAGGGCCCTCAGGCCATGTCCTTCAGTTTGTCGAGGGCGAGCTTGATCGCCGCCTTCTGATCGCTGCTTGCCTCGACGAGGGGTGCGCGGGGATAACTTGCCGGTCCACCCATCTGCAGGCTGAGGCCGTATTTCATCATCGCCGGGGCACCGCCCAAACCCTGGACGCCGCGTTGCGCCGCCCGCAGCTTTTCCAAGGCTGGGCTATAGTCTTTGCCACCGCGATAGGCCGTGAACACGTCGGCGCAGAGCTTGGTGAACACGTTGCCGTCCGCCAAGATCGCGCCCATGCCGTTGTCGAGCGCTGTCTCCAGATTGCTGTTGGTGCCGGTACGCATGTTGAGCGCCGGAAAGGCCTTCACGAACTCGGCATAACCGGCGGCGTTGCCGCTGGAATCCTTGATGCCCGCCAGATGCGGATACTGGGCCAAGCTCTTCAAGAGGTCGATGGATATCGGAACCTCTGAGGTGCCGGGGATATGATAGAGGTTGATGGGTATGCTGACCGCCTCAAACAGGCCGGTGTAGTAACGGGTCAGGCCCTCGGTCGGCGGGGCGTTGAAGTAGAACGGCGGGATCACCAGCAGGCCGTCGGCACCGTTGTCTTGCGCATGGCGCGCCAAATTGATCGTCTCGGGCAGGTTGGATGTCCCTGGCCCAACGATGACGTTCAGCCCTACCTTGTTCTTCAACGCCACTTCGGTGATCTGCTTGCGCTCGGCCACCGAGAACAACGGGAACTCGCCGGAGGTACCCAGCACCACCACACCGTCCGCACCGCAGTGTTTGAACCACGCCAGGGTGTCTTTGAACGCCCCGGGGTCGAAGCGCCCAGACTTGTCACACGGGGTAATGGTCGCCGCCCAGAACAGGGTCTTGGACTTGCTGCCCAGTTTCGGCGCGGCGTTAGCCCTACGTCCACTGGCTGTCGTCAAAGCTGCGGTCGCAGCCGCCATACCGGCAAGACCTAGAGCGTCTCTGCGTGTCGTTTCCATGGTTTCCTCCTCCGGATCATTCGATCTCGGACCTCGCGTAGTTTCGCGCAACAACAGCGCGGCGCAATGCGGAATCGACATCGTTCGCGGATGATCGCCAGCTCACTTTCCTTCGAATTTCCGGTATGCCTACAGATTGAGCAGTCGGGACGCTCAGTAGTCCGCCAGGATGTTCACGGCCAGCCTGCGGCTATCATTGATCTGATAGCTGTTGGCGGCCACGATTTTCCAGGAGCGATTGTCGAACACATTGGCCAGGATGATCCGAGCGCTGGCGGGGTGACCGTCCAGCTTAAACCGGTATCGCGCGCCCAGATCGACGGTGGTGAAAGCGGGCGCGAAGAGCTGACGCCCACCCAGTTCCGCATAAGGCCGGGCCGACGCGGCGCGCGGGCCGGTGTAGACCGTCGAGGTGGTAAGGGTCAGGCCTTCAACGGCGGTCCGGTATTCGGTGTCCAGGCGCAGCAGGGTCTTGGCAACGCCAACCGGTCGCGCACCGACCCGGCCAAGCGCCACCGCGGGGCCGCTCACTTCGGGTTGCATCAGAACGGCCCCGCCCAGCAGGGTCAGGCGCGATCCAACCGGCGCAGAAATAGACGCTTCCAACCCCCGATGTCGCACATCACCCTGGGCCACGAACCGGTTGGCCGTATCGAAGTTGAAATAGGGCTTGTTGATCTGGAACAGGCTGGCGACCAAGGTCGCGCCGCCCAGTTTGGCGCGCAAGCCGCCATCCATTTGAGTGGTGCGCGAGGCCGGCAGAATCTCATTGCGGTTGGCCGCACTTTCCGGCGCGACGCCGCTCTCCTCCAGACCACGAACATAGCCAGCAAACACCATCCAGCGGTCAGACGGCGAGATCAGGAGGGCGGCGTTGTAGAGCCAGGGCTGATCCAGTGTTGAAGTTGTGACACCCGCACGGGTGAAACCGGCCTCATAGCGGGTCTTCTGAAGGCCCAGGTTGATCCGCGCTAGGTTGGCATAGCGGCCCACATAGCCCACGCCGGCCGTGACCTGACGGGTCTGGCTTTCGTCGGTGGAGCGAAACACGAAATTGGGTCTGACCTCGGGGTCTTTTTGACCCAGCAGCACCGGGCCGAGGTCGCGGCGATCCGAACCGCCGCTTTCAGCGGACCGGTCGCGGCCTCTGAGATTGAACAGGACACGATGGTGCAGGTCGCCGTTATCGCGCCGCCAGGTGAGTTGGGCCTCGCCCGAGTAGGATCGATTCAACTGCCGTGGATCGGCCACCACGCTATGGCGCGCGCCTCCGAGGGGATCGGAGACCACGAAGATCTCACTGAAGCTGCGCCGCCTCAGAACCTGGGACTGAAACGCTCCACCCCCGAATGACCAACCGCCGCCCAGTTCCGCCCGGGTCGTAATCCCGAGATTTCTGTTGTCGATCGAGGCCCTGGCCCAGTCCTGGCCCAGATAGTTTCGCGGTTCAGGGATGGACGGCAGGAAGGCCGACGGCGCCGTGATCACCACGCGACTGGTGGCATCGCGTTGAATGATATGACTGACGATAAGCGCGACCTCGCCACCCTCGAATTTCAGGCGAGGAATCAGGCCAACGGCGTAGTTGGTGAACTGCGATCCGTCGGTCATCTCACTGTGGTTGCGCGTGATGCCGCCGGCCAGGCTGAGGCGACCGGGGATGACCGGGCCGCTGAGATCGATCTCGACGTTGCGACCGCCGTAGTTCTGGCGAAGCAGCGCCAGGCTGGCGACGAACTTGTCCCCGGAGGGCCGCAGTTGATAGTCGACGATGCCGCTGGGCGCGGGGAACGGATAGTCCAGGGCGGCGATCCCGACGCGGATGCGCGAGCCGGCTCGAACTCGGCCGGTCAAGCCGGCTTGCTGATCGAAATAGATGCCTTCGATGCGTAGATTGCCCGCGCGGACGGGGCTGAAGCCGCGCACATCATTGTCGTCGTAGATGCCGGTCTTTTCCGCTCCAACCGTGCTGCCGAACGCATCGTCCGCGGTCGCGACTGCATTCTCGGCCGCCCTTTGGGCGAGGGCGGGGCTCGCCATAGCGGCGAGGATCACGACCAGGCCACCGACCGACGCGGCTACCCGCTTGGGAAATCTGGCAGGCTGTGGAAACCCAAGCGTCACAAAAACCACTCCCATAGGCGGAATACAAACCGGCGCGTCTGAAGGCCGGTTCAAGCGCGGGGAAGTCAAGGCTGCGTCGGATCGTAGCTCGACATCGGCCCGGTCTGCTCAAGGACACGGCATCTGGTCACGGCAAAGAGCGTCAGCCCCCGTCGCAATCCCCGTCGGGCATTAGCTGAAACTGGGCCGCCGCGCGCCAACAGGCGGTCGCCTCGCGTTCATGGGTCCAAGCCAACGCCAAAGTCACGCAGATCAAGGCCAGAACCGCCGAGACCAATGCAAGGATGCGAACCGCGATCAGCGGTCGTACGGGCGGTTGTCCCTTGGGCATTGTCAGGCTTTGGCCGAACCCGCCATCAAGGGCAAGCGCTGTCGCGGACCCCACTTGCAGGGGCTCATGAAATGATCTTGTTCTGACCTTTACGGTCGAGCGCGGCGGACAGTCGCGCCATGGCGTCGCGAAGTTGAACCCGCAATTCATTGGCCGTGGCGAGCACCGGCGTCGCGACACCCCAGAACAACATTAACGCAAGGATTGAGCCGTGTTGGGCACCGCCGTCCGGACCCAAGAACGGCCTCAGGCCCAGTAGGCCGCCCACCAGCATCACCAGGGCCCCGCAGAGCGGACCCGACACCAGACCCGCGACCAAGACGGCCGCGACATAGAGCATGTAGGGCGAAAATGTCCCCAGGTACGGCTTCAACAGCGCCTGAATACCGGCCGTCAACGCCAACAGCACACCAGCGACCAGGATCGAGATGATCCCCCGCACCAGCGGCCCTTCCATGCGTTTCCGAGCGCCGACCATATCCCACCTTTGTCGAACGAGATCGCCCAATGCAATCGGCTTCGCCCACAAGGCGAGCGCGTTCTGGTCAAGGCAAAACGCTCCGGCCCCCTGTCCTGTTCCAGAGCAGGGTTGTACACTGCCACCGGTAAAGAGCGTGGGTCAGACCTTCCCTATTCCCCTAGCGGACCCGTCACACGAAATGATGCGCGATACATGTCGAATGCGTGACGGTTCCATTCTGACCGGCGTTGCTCAAAGGACTTAGAATGGGTTTGTTTTCAGGCGCGCCGGCGCCGATGTTCAAAGCACCGTCGCCGGTCAATCCGCGCTTCGCCCTCTCCAGCCTTGGCGGACGCTATGTCGTCCTTTGTTTTTTACCCGAGCCGGGACCCGCGCGCGA
>JAYTWT010000462.1:0-3259 GCA_043743295.1 Alphaproteobacteria bacterium
TATGCACATGGCAAACGGACCGACCGCGCCGAAACGGCCGCGTAAACGCGTCGACCCCGCCCCCACCACGCCCGACCCCATCGAGATCGCCATGGAGGCGATGGCGGTGGGCACTGCGCCGCTCGGGCCAGCCCATCAGCTCCTTGTCAGTCAGAACCGGCTGGTCGGCTGGCAGATCGCCAGCGAGCGGGCCGCGTTTGCTCTGAAGGTGTTGACCGGCCTAGCGGGGTTGGCCGTCGCCGTAGGGCTGAGCGTCATGGCGTGGACCGCCGCGCACGACGAAAGTATGGTGGTGCGGCCCTTCAGCGCCCCGCCGTCCTGGGTCGCGCGCGGGGCGGGCGGCGACGTGTTGGCCGGCCGCTACACGGACGAGATCGTCCGACTCCAACAAGCTGCGGCCAGGGGGTACCTCTCGGTTCAAACCTTGCGCAGTGCAAGCGACGACGTGCGGCTGGAGATTCCACAGACTGGCGTGTCCCTGGCCGACATCCAGCGCGTGCTGACGACGTGGCTGGGCCACCAGAAGGTGGTGTCCGGCGCCCTCAGCGAGGACGGTTCGGGTGAGGTGACGCTCACGGTGCGGGTGGCGGGCCAGGGATCGTTCAGTCTCACTGGCCCGCCCGGCGAGGTCGACGCCATGATCCGTCAGTTGGCGGAGCGCAGCTTCATCGCCGCTGACCCGCTGAGCGCTGGGCTAGCCTTCCTTAACCTGGCCCGCCCTGATGAAGCGCTTCGCATCGGGAGCGAACGTCTGGCGTCGCTAACCAACGGCAGCCCCGAACTGCCCGTGGCGCTGGTCTTCAGGGCCATGGGCGAACCTGACTCGCGCCAAAAGCTGGGGTTCGTCCGGCAGGCGGCCGCGGCCGATCCGAGCCTGATGACGGCCTGGAACCGTCTGATGATCGTCGAGGTCCAGTTGGGGCGTGAACAGAGCGCCTACGACGCCGCCACGCGGGGGCTTGCGACCAAGGATTCCGATCAGCCGCGCAGCTATAGCCGGTTTGGCTTGCGCCGCATGCGCACCGACATGGAATCCAACGCGGCACAGCTGACGGGCGACTTTGCCGCTGTGGTCGCTCAGAAAGAGCAGAGCTCCGCGCTCCGCTCCCGAATGGCCGCACAGGGCCACGACACGGTGACCGCGCGCCAAATCACCGATGATGCGCTGTTGGCGGGGCGGACCAGCGCAGACGGCGCGGCCCGGGCGCGGGTTCGTATCGCCCACGCCCAGCAGGATTGGCCCGCGATGGCCGCCGCTCTGGACGACTACCGCGTGGCCCGCGCCGACTGGATGGCCCAACCGCCAGGTCCAGGCCTGCCGCCCCGAACGCAGACAGCGTTCTGGAGGGTAGACAACGCCGAAATCGAGGCCCAGACCATCGACCCCCTGCGGGCCGTCGCCTTCGCCCGTACCGGAAGGATCGCAGAGGCGCGCGCGGTCGCCAGCAGAACGCCACTGGACTGCGCACGCTGCCTGCGGGCCCGCGCAGAGGTGGAGACCGCCGCTCGCAATGGCTCGGCCGCCGACGCCTGGTACGCCAAGGCCCTGGCGCTCGGCCCGCGCTTGCCGCTCACCGAAGCGGAATGGGCGGCATCGCTGCTGGAGCGAGGCGACTTGGCCGGTGCCGCTGTCAAGGCTGCGTCGGCAGTGGCCAAGGGTCCGCGTTTTGCCGATCCGTTGGAGATTTGGGGTGAAGCGCTGCTCGCCCAAGGCGACGCCAAAACGGCGGCGGCCAAGTTCGCGGCGGCCGCCAAGCTCGCCCCCCGCTGGGGCCGCCTGCACCTGAAGTGGGGCGAGGCTTTGGCTAAGCTGGGGAAGGCGGATGAGGCGCGGGCCAAGTGGCGTGCGGCGGCGGGGATGGACCTGTCGGCGGCGGAACAGGCCACGTTGAAGGCGAAGGGGGTCTGAGATGGCGGGCGCACCGAGCAACAATCCGAGGCGGATACGGGCGAAGGCCGACCCCGCCCCAACCACGCCAGACCCCATCGAGATCGCCATGGAGGCTGAAGCCCACGACACCGCGCCGGACAGCCCGGCGCGGCGGGTGCTCCTGCAGCATGAGCGGTTGATCGAGGCGCAGATCCGGATCGCGCGGCTGGAGTGGCGGGGCCGCTGGCTGGCGACGGTGCGTGATCTGGCGGTGATGCTGGGCGTGCTGGCCTTGCTCGCGGGCGCCGGTGCGGTGATCTGGAGCGCGGCCACGTCCCGCGGCATGGTGGTCGAGAGCTTCGAGACGCCGCCCGCGCTGGCGGCGCAGGGGCTTTCGGGAACGGCGGCGGCCCAGGTGGTGTCCGACCGCATCTCGGCGATCCAGGACGTCACGCGATCCAATCTGGGCCGGCGAAAGATCACCAACGTCTGGTCGCAGGAGATCCGCATCGAGGCTACCGGCGCTGGCCTTTCGCTGGGCGAGGTCGAGCGGCTTCTGCGCGAGCGGTTGGGCCACAACACCAAGCTGGGCGGCACGTTGATCCAGGAGGCGGATGGTAGCTTGGCGCTGACGGTGCGCGGCGACGGTATCGCGGCCCGGACCTTCCGCGCCGCCGCCGGGGACTATCCGCAATTGGCCAGCCAGGCGGCGGACTACCTGTTCGGGGTCGCCGATCCACGACGGATGATCCGATATCTCTACACCAACTTCCGCGCTGCCGAGGCCTGGACACTTTGGACCCGAACCATGGCGCACGCCACGCCCGACGAGCAGCGCGAGCTACTTCTCCAAGGCGGCGACGCCCTCTGGGTGCTTGGCCGCTATGACGAGGCGGCGTTGATGTATCGCGAGGCCATCGTGCGGGGCGACCGGCGCTGGGTAGCTGAGGACAACCTAGTCTGGGTTCTGGCCTACGCCGGGCGCGAAGAGGAGGCTATCGCAGTCGCCCGTGGCCTTCGGGCGCGCCTGCGGTCCGCCTCCTGGGTAGAGCTACGTCAGAACGGGGGTTTCACGCCTGCACAGAGCCTGATCGTTCAGGACTGGACCGGTTTCCACGCCTCCTGGGCGGCGAACGACGCAGCGAACCGGACACAGGGCGGCTTCGGCGGCAGCCTGGCCCCCCCGATGATGGCATATGCCTCGGCACAACTGCACGACTGGGCACGTGCCAGGACTGATCTGATGAGTTCCGACCCAGATCACCCGAGCACGATAGCGATGGTCAACCTGATCGAGGGTATGCGGGCGTTGGACCAGGGTCGCCCCGCTGATGCCATTGCGCCGCTCACCGCCTATGTGGCGCTGTGGCGGGCAAACGAGCTGGTCCG
>JAYTWT010000463.1:0-1797 GCA_043743295.1 Alphaproteobacteria bacterium
AGTGCCGCCTCGGCCAGGGCCTTGCCCGCGTGAGGATTGTGACCGCCGTCCAGCCACAGGTCCGCGCCCCGTGCCTTGGCCAAGGCGGCCAGGGGCCCCGAATTCAATCGCTGCATCCGCGCCGGCCACACGGTCGAGGCGACGCCCTGCCCCAGGTTCTCGTCGCTCAGGCCATGGTCAAATGTCAGGGCCGCGGCCACGGCAACGCCCGCGTTGGCGAATTGATAGCCGCCGAACAGGCTCGGTGCCGACAGGTCGAGCAGCCGGTCCGGCATCTGTACCAACAACCGGCCCCGTTCTTCCCAGGCGTCGAAGTCGCGACCCATCAGCAGCATCGGGGCCATCTTGGCGTCGGCCTCGCGCTCGATCATCTCCAGGCCCTCGTCCAGCTGGCGCGCCACCACCACCGGACGGCCCGTCTTGATGATCCCGGCTTTTTCCCAGGCGATGTTCGATAGACGCGGCCCGAGAAATTCGATGTGATCATAGTCGACGGGTGTGATTACGCTGACCGCCGGTGCATCGAAGACATTGGTCGCGTCAAAGCGTCCGCCTAGCCCGACCTCGACGATGCAGAGTTCGGCTGGCGTCTCGGCGAACGCCAGGAAGGCCAGGACGGTGGTGATCTCAAAGAAGCTGATCGGCTCGCCAGCATTGGCCGCCTCCACGCGGTCGATCAGGTCGGAAAGCTGCGCGTCGGTGATTAGCTGACCCGCCAGCCGGATGCGCTCGGCAAAGCGCACCAGATGCGGTGAGGTGAGGGTGTGAACCCGTAGGCCCGCCGCCTCACCGATAGCCCTGAGGTAGGCCACGGTCGAACCCTTGCCGTTGGTTCCAGCCACATGGATCACCGGCGGCAGTTTGAGATCCGGGCGTCCTAACGCAGCCAGCAGCCGCTCCACACGTCCCGTCGTCAGGTCGATCAGCGTGGGATGGTTGGCGCGCAGACGCTGGATCACCGCGTCGGAGGCGCGGATCGGGTCGTGTCCAGGGTCTTGGGTCTGATCAGGCGGCGGGAAGACGCGCGCGCCCCATCATGAGGGTCTTCAGGATCGAGCTGAGCTTCTCTGGAATGTGAGCCCGGCTCACCACCTGATCGATCATCCCGTGCTCGACCAGGAATTCCGAGCGTTGGAAACCCGGCGGCAAGGTTTCGCGGATCGTCTGTTCAATCACGCGGCGGCCCGAGAAGCCGATGGTGGCATTGGGTTCGGCCAGATGCACATCGCCCAACATGGCATAGGACGCGGTCACCCCACCCGTTGTGGGGTCGGTCATCACCACCACATAAGGCAGACCCGCCGTCTTGACCTCGTTCAGCGCCAGCGTAGTGCGGGCCATCTGCATCAGGGCCAGTGTGCCCTCTTGCATGCGCGCGCCACCGGCGGCGGTGAAGATCACCAGCGGGACCTCCCGCTCAACCGCTTCGCGGGCCGCGACGATAAAGGTCTCGCCCGCTGCCATGCCCAGCGAGCCGCCCATGAACGCAAAGTCCTGAGCGATCACCATGGCCGGCTGACCCGCGATATGACCATAGCCGATGGCCATGGCGTCCTGCTCGCCGGTGGCCTTGCGGGCCGCCTTCAGGCGGTCTCCGTAGGATTTATCGTCGGGGAAACTTAGGGGGTCTTCGACCACCGATGGCGTGGCAATACGCTCATACTTGGCGCTGTCGAACGTGCAATCCAGCCGGGCCTTGGCCCCGATCCGCATGTGAAAACCTGACGGCGTCACCCATAGCGCGGCCTCTAAGTCTGGCCGGTAGAGCATCTCGCCGGTGTCGGGACATTTGACCCA
>JAYTWT010000464.1:0-5829 GCA_043743295.1 Alphaproteobacteria bacterium
GGCCTCACGTCTACTTTCTCGCGCGAATTTAGGGACTTTCCTAGGCTTAGCGCCGCAAATCTGTGCGCGCTTGACCGCATGTTAAGCCGTTCCGCCTAACCCCGTTCGCCATGCGGAAGTCACAACGCCCCCTTTCGGAACGCCGTCCGACCCGTGCCCAGATCAACGCCGAGCAGTTGGCCGCGCTCAGCCACGAGTTTCGCACACCGCTTAACGGGGTACTGGGCATGGCGCGCTTGCTGGAAGGTACGCCCCTGACCCCAGAGCAGCAAACCTATGTCGCGGCCCTACATGATAGCAGCCAGCACCTGCTGACCCTGGTGAATGATGTGCTGGATTTCGCTAAGCTTGGCGCCGGTGGCGTCGACCTGCATCCCGATCACACCGACGTCGAGGGCCTGCTGCGCGGCGTCGCCGAGTTGCTATCGCCCCGCGCGTACGAAAAGGGGTTGGAGATTGCTTGGGCGACCCCGGCGGACCTCACCACGATCTACGCTGACAGCGGGCGGTTGCGGCAGATCCTGCTGAACTTCGCCGGCAACGCGGTGAAATTCACGCCCAGTGGCGGCGTCTTGATCACGCTCAGCCAGCCGCGGCCAGGCGTCCTGCGGTTCGCGGTGGACGATACGGGTCCCGGCGTCTCGCCCGCAGACCGCGAACGGATTTTCGAGGCCTTTGCCCAAGCCGACGCCGCGCACGCCGACCTCGGCGGTACCGGTCTTGGGCTGGCGATCGCTCGTCGACTGGCGCGGGCCATGGGCGGCGACGTCGGCGTTGAAGTCTCTGACTTAGGCGGCGCGGCCTTCGGGTTCGAGGCGGTGATCCCGATTCTACCCACCCGGGGCCAGACGCGGCCCCTAGCCGGACGCCGTATCGGCGTTGCTTCGCCAAATCGCGTCGTACGCGAAGCAGCGCGCATCCAGATCGCAGCCTGTGGTGGCACGCCCGTAACGGCGGCGACGCTTGACCAAGTGATGGCACAGACGGGGCCCGGCGACGTGCTACTGATTGACGCCGTCATGGCTCCGAAGGGTGTCCTGCTGACGCCGCCGGCGGATCGACCAGCCGTGATCCTTCTGGCTCCAGAAGAGCGCGAACAGATCGCAGCCTGTCGCAACGCTGGCTTTACCGGCTATCTCATTAAGCCGCTCCGTCGCGCTTCATTGGCAGAACGGGTCCTGCTGGCGGCGGGCGAAACCCCTGCGACGACAGCGGTCCGGGAAGATGACCGGATCGTGGCTGCAGCTGCGCCTGGGGCCCGGGTACTTCTGGTGGAAGACAATCCGATCAACGCCCTCTTGGCCCGTGCTCTGCTGACGCGCGAAGGGTGCGACGTCGAGCACGCAGCAGATGGGCGTCAGGCGCTGGCCGCAGCGGAGTTGCGGGTCTTCGACTTGATCCTGATGGACATGCGGATGCCCGGCCTGAACGGCGAGGCGACCGCCCGACAGCTTCGCGCCGACGGCGTGATCACGCCGATTGTCGCCCTCACAGCCAACGCCTTTGAGGATGATCGCCATGCTTGCCTCGCCGCTGGGATGGACGACTTCCTGGTCAAGCCGCTGTCGCCTGACGCGCTGCGAGCCGCTCTGACGCGGTGGGCAAAGTCCGGGGGTGGGTCTGCAGCCCCACGCGAACCCAAATCCACCAAACGGGCCACACGGGGCTAAGCAGCGCCTTTACGCACCGAGCGGCGCGCGCCAAGGTCAGCCGATCGGCGGCTACTCATGGACGCCGTTAAATCCGGAGCCGACATGCCGGCAGACGCAGAGCAAAAGCGCGGCATGGGCACCGCGCTGGCCGTGTTTGTTGAGCGGCGCACCCTGGTCATGCTTGCGCTGGGGTTTGCATCCGGCCTGCCGAACCTGCTGATCTTCGATACCTTGTCGCTGTGGCTGCGCGAATCCGGGCTGTCGCTGAAGGTGATCTCGATCTTCGCGCTGGCGACGCTGTCCTATTCGCTGAAATTCCTTTGGGCCCCCTTGATCGACCGTACACAGATACCCGGCCTTACCCGGCTACTGGGCCATCGGCGGAGTTGGATGATCGTGCTTCAGGTGCTGGTGATGCTGGGCCTGTGGTTGATCTCCGGCGCGGACCCCGTTCGCAACCTCGGCCTGATGGCGGCCTTTGCGGCGTTCGTGGCCTTCGTATCGGCCACCCAGGACATCGTCATCGACGCCTGGCGCATTGAAGCTGCTGAGGTTGAAAAGCAGGGGGCCATGGCCGCAGCCTACCAGTGGGGCTATCGCGGAGCGATGATTGTCGCTGGCGCAGCGCCATTGTTGCTTGCCGAGGCTTATGGCTGGAGCCTCTCCTATGCCGTGATGGCTGGACTGATGGTCGTGGGCGTCGTCGGCGTGTTGGGCGCGCCCAAGGAGGCCGCCCATGCCGTCCGGCCAATTCACGCCGAGGGTGTGCCCATTCGGCCCGCCTTAGAGTTTCCCGAATGGATGGGTCGGCTGTTGGTCTTCGCGCTTGGTGCGCTGCTGCTCGGCTGTGGCTTGGCGGCGGATGCCTCGTTGTTGGCAGCGGGCCTCAACACAATCGGCCTGTCCAATGCCGCAGCCACCGTGACCGACGTCTGGGCGCTAAAGCCTCAGGGGGTCTACGCCCAGTTGGCCGCCGTGATCGCGGGCCTGGGGGTCATCGTTCTGGCGGTCTGTCCCCTGCCAGGGGTACGCACCCGACCCGGCGTCTATCTGTTCGCGGCCCTAGGCGATCCCTTGCGCGATTTCCTCCAGCGCTACCGGGGCGTTGCGGCGCTGATCCTGGCGTTGATCTGCCTCTACCGCCTCTCTGACTTCGTGCTCAACATCATGAACCCGTTCTATGCCGACCTGGGCTTCAGTAAGATTGAGATCGCTGAGGCGCGAAAGGTGTTCGGCGTCGTCATGACCGTATTGGGTGTGGGGATGGGTGGATTTTTCGTGGCCCGCCTGGGCATGATGCGCGCACTCGTGATCGGGGCCTTCGCGGGGCCATTGAGCAATCTGGCCTTCGGATGGCTGGCCATCCAGGGCCCACAGCTCTGGGCACTGTTCATTGCGATTGGGATCGACAACGTGGCAGGCGGCATCTCAGGCACCTGCCTGATCGCCTATATGTCCAGCCTGACCTCCGCAGGGTTTACCGCGACGCAGTACGCCCTGTTCTCGTCGCTCTACGCCCTGCCCGGCAAACTCATAGCGTCCCAGTCCGGGCGCATCGTTGAGAGTTCTGCGGCGGCGGCAGACGCCGGCGGACCGATGGCGGGGCTGAAGACCTTGTTCGTAGGTCTGCCGCCGACCGCCTATGCGGGGGCAATAGAGCGATCGCAGGTCACGCCTGCGGCCCTCGGTGCAGGCTACCTGGTTTTCTTCCTCTACTCCGCCGTGCTCGGCGTGGCCGCCGTTGTTCTGGCGTTTGTGGTCGCCGCACGGCAGCCGGACCTCAAGGATTGATGCAAACCACTTGCGCGACCTGCAGCTCTCTTCGGAGATCGTCTGCGACCACGAAATAGTTGGTCGGCGTGATCGGCTCCCCCAGCGCTGAGGCGTCGGCGCGTCGGCCATTGGCGGTCAAGGTTGCCGTCACGACCTCCGGCGCGGTCGTATAGATTCGGCCCCGGCGCGGGCTCTCGGCGATGGTGACGCCCAGCACGCGGCCTTGAGCGTCCAGAGCGGGCGCGCCGGACAACCCCCCAAGTGTGCCTTCTAGACCCTTCGTCCGGCCCGTCTCCGCCCAGACCAACACCGACTCGGTGCGCGCACCACGTCCGCGGACCACCAAATTCTCCCGCCCCAACAAGCGTGAACTGGCCTCGCCCGGCTCGCCCTGCGGAAATCCGGGATGAAACGCGCGTTGCCCGCGCCGCAGCGGGTTCGCCAGGGCAAGGGGCAACGGCGCGGCACCGCCTTCAGTGAACAACAGTGCCGCCTCGCCATTCGGGTCCAGACGCACAGTGACTTCGACGCCGGTTCCCGGCCCGACGACGATAGCGGCGCGACGACAGCCATCGACCACATGCCGAGCCGTCAGCCAGACCCCGGAGCGGGCAATAGAAAACGCGGTGCCCGCAGCCGGGCCGGTCTTGAGCGGAACGTCCACTACCACGGAGGGGTCGAACGGCGAGGCGGGTCCAAGGGCCTCGCCGACCGGATCAGAACTGTTGGGCGGGGCTGGCGGCGCGTCCGTCCGCTCATCGCGGCCCAAGGCGGCAAACAACAAAGCCACGACGATGGCCGCGTAGATCACCCAGTCTGGCAGCCGGGGAAACCGCATCTCAGCTGCGGGCGGCCGCGATCACCAGAGCAGTCGCGATCTTAGCCCCGACCAGCAGGGCTGCGGCCGAGACCTCGCCCTCTTGGATACGTTTGGGCAGGCCGCGTAAGATCAGGTCGACCAGCCGAAATACCAACAACTGGACGACCACTGTAACCGCGCCCCACAGGCCCACCTCGATGACATTGGTCGAGGCTTTGAGCGATGCGGCCAACGGAATGGCCAAGCCGATCAGCACGCCACCCAGCGACAGGGCCGCCGCCGTGTTGCCTTCGCGGATCAGGGCGATCTCTTTGTGTGGCGTCAGCAGCACATAAAGCGCGGCTGCGCCGAACAGGATCGCCACCGTCAGGCCGGCGTGTGCCAGGAAGATCGGAAACCCGGCGGCAAAGGCCTGAATCTCAGGCGAGGGTGTCGGCATCGAAGGCTCCCCGAAACGAATGCGGCTCAAATAGCATGCCGCTGTACATTAGGCTGAGGGTGTCGCTTCGGCTTTACGCCGGACACTGGCGCGAACCTTTTCGCTCTCGCTCTTCAGCTGACCGCAGGCCGCCAGGATGTCGCGGCCCCGGGGGGTCCGGATCGGCGAGGCGTAGCCGCCCCGGTTCAAGATCGCCGCAAACGCTTCAATGGTCGACCAGGATGAGCACTCGTACGCCGTACCCGGCCAGGGGTTGAACGGGATCAGATTGATCTTGGCTGGAATACCCTTGAGTAACTGCACTAGCGCCTTGGCCTCGGCGGGGCTGTCGTTGATGCCCTTCAGCATGACGTACTCAAAGGTGACCCGCTTGGCATTCGACAGGCCCGGATAGGCGCGGATACCCGCTATCAGCTCGGCCAGCGGGTACTTCTTATTCAGCGGCACCAGCGTCTCGCGCAGTTCGTCGTTGGTGGCGTGCAGCGAGATCGCCAACATCGCTTGGGTCTTCTCGCCCAGCGCCTGTAGCTCCGGAACCACGCCCGAAGTGGAGACCGTGATCCGTCGGCGCGAGATCGCGATCCCCTCATTGTCGGCGATGATGTCGATGGCCTGGGCTACGTGATCCAGATTGTAGAGCGGCTCGCCCATGCCCATGAAGACGATGTTGGTCAGCCGGCGGTCCGCCTTGGGCGAGGGCCATTCACCGAGATCATCGCGGGCCACCTGCACCTGAGCCACGATCTCGGCGGCCGTCAGGTTGCGAACTAAGGCCTGGGTGCCGGTGTGGCAGAACGTGCAGTTCAGCGTGCAACCGACCTGGGATGAGACGCAGAGCGCGCCCGCCCGCCCGACATCCGGGATATAGACCGTCTCGACCTCGATGCCGGGCGCGGTGCGGATCAACCACTTGCGGGTGCCGTCCTTGGAGACCTGCCGTTCGACGATTTCGGGGCGGGCCAAGCTGAACACCTCGGCAATGGCGGCGCGGGTTTCTTTGGCCACGTCGGTCATGGCGGCAAAGTCGGTCACCCCGTAGTGGTGGATCCAGCGCCAAAGCTGACTGGCGCGCATCTTGGCCTTATCGGCAGGTACGACCCCGGCCTCGATGAGGGCCGCGGCCAGTTCGGTCCGGGACAGGCCGG
>JAYTWT010000465.1:0-5449 GCA_043743295.1 Alphaproteobacteria bacterium
ATCTGCGGCGTCTGCATCGTGACCTCGATCATCGGTACCTACGCGGTGCGGCTGGGTAAGAGCGGCTCCATCATGGGCGCGCTCTATCAGGGCTTGATCGTCACCGGCGTGCTCTCGGCCATCGCGCTTTACTTCCTGATCCCCTCGCTGGTCACAGAAGATCTCACCGTGAACGGTAAGACGTTCGGCTCTATGGCCCTGTTCTATTGCTCAATGGCCGGCTTGGTCATCACCGCGCTGATCGTGATGATCACCGAGTACTACACGGGCACCAACTTCCGCCCGGTCCGCTCGGTCGCTCAGGCTTCGGTCTCGGGACACGGCACCAATGTGATCCAAGGCTTGGCCATGTCGCTGGAGTCCACTGCGGCCCCGGCGATCGTGATCATAGTCGGCATCATCGTGACCTATAACTTGGCAGGCCTGTTCGGCATCGCCATCGCCACGACCGCAATGCTGTCGTTGGCGGGGTTCGTGGTCGCGCTGGACGCCTTTGGTCCCGTCACTGACAACGCCGGCGGTATCGCTGAAATGGCGGGTCTACCTCCGGAAGTGCGTGTCACCACCGACGCGCTTGACGCCGTGGGTAACACGACCAAAGCCGTGACCAAGGGCTATGCCATTGGTTCGGCCGGCCTGGGCGCTCTGGTGCTCTTCGCCGCCTATACCGAAGACCTGAAGTACTTCGCGGCCAATGCGGCGCCGGGTTCGTTCTTCGACGGGATGGGGCCGGTAGCCTTCGATCTTTCCAACCCCTACGTCGTGGTTGGCCTGTTGTTCGGGGGACTGTTGCCCTTCCTCTTCGGGGGTATGTCGATGACGGCTGTGGGCCGTGCCGCGCAATCGGTCGTGGTCGAAGTCCGCCGTCAGTTCCGGGAAAACCCCGGCATCATGACGGGTGAGGTGAAGCCAGAATACGGTCGCGCCGTGGATATCCTCACCAAGGCCGCGATCCGGGAAATGATCATCCCGTCGCTCCTGCCCGTCGCCAGCCCGATCGTGTTGTTCTTCGTCATCAACGCCATCGCGGGCAAGGTCGACGCCTTCGCCTGCGTCGGCGCAATGCTGATGGGCGTGATTGTCACCGGCCTGTTCGTCGCCATCTCGATGACCTCGGGCGGCGGCGCGTGGGACAACGCAAAGAAGGTAATCGAAGAAGGCTTCACCGATGAGGCCGGCGTCCTTCACGGCAAGGGCTCCGACGCCCATAAGGCCGCCGTTACTGGCGACACCGTTGGCGATCCCTACAAGGACACGTCTGGTCCGGCGGTGAATCCGATGATCAAGATCACTAACATCGTAGCCCTGCTGCTGCTGGCGGTCCTCGCCGCTCAGTAGTTCGATCCTATAAACGTGCTGACGCCCCGGAGAGTGATCTCCGGGGCGTTTTGCATTTTTTGGGCGCCGCGCGCAGTCTACCAATGGTGCCGCAGCTGGCAGCGCAAAAGGAAGCTCGGGATGAACAGGCTCCTCGCGATACTCGCCTTTATGGGTACCTTAGTTCTCGTACCTCAAGTCGCGGCACAACCGACCCCGCAGGCCCTCGATGGGGTTTGGGCGGAAGAAGAGATGTATTGGAACTATTTTGCGCGCGGGGATGACGCTGGCTACCGCACACTGTTCCATGAGCGATTTGCAGGCTGGCCGTGTGGGCAGGAAAAACCGGTATTCGCGCCGATTCCTCTGCCGCAAGGTGCCAAGGTTAGCTACGCTCTTCTCGACAAGGCCTCGACCGGCGGGCCGGGCTTAGTGATTGTTTACTATCGCGCTGTGATCCGATCAGAGTACCCGGATGGTCGGTCCGAGGCCACAGTCCGCCGGTTTACCCACACATGGATCCAGACGGGCAATGTGTGGAAAATCCTCGGCGGCATGTGTACGGCGGAGGCGCAATAGTCACGGGGCCAGCGGTCTGGGGCGGCATGAAGGGATAAGGGATGAACCGCACGCGCGTTCTCTGTGACGGGATATACTTTGGGGAGGGGCCTCGCTGGCATGAGGGCCGACTTTGGTTCAGCGATTTTCACGCTCATGCGGTGAAGTCGGTGTCTATCAACGGAGACTTGCGGACGGAGTTCGAGATCGACGATCGACCCTCCGGATTGGGTTGGATGCCGGACGGGTCCTTGCTTGTCGTTTCAATGACCAAGCGTCAGGTGCTACGTCGGGCACCCGATGGTGCGATGTCGGTCCACGCCGACCTCAGCGGGATAGCCACCTTCCACTGCAACGACATGGTCGTGGATGCCGTGGGCCGCGCCTATGTCGGCAACTTCGGCTTTGATTTGGATGCCGAGATGGTCTCGCGCGGGGTCGAGAGCGTGTTTGCGGATCATCCGACGGCGAAATTGGTTTGCATCGCGCCGGACGGGGCGATTAGCGTAGCGGCAGAGGAGATGCACTTCCCCAACGGGCCGGTGATCACCCCCGACGGCAAGACTCTGATCGTGGGCGAGACGCTTGCGGGCGTATTGACAGCCTTCGACATCGCAGTTGGCGGGGGGCTCAGCGGACGGCGCATCTGGGCGGCCACGTTCCCGCGAGTACCGGACGGTATTTGCCTGGACGCCGAGGGGGCCGTCTGGATTGCCAATCCCATCGGCCCGGAGTGCGTGCGGATCGCTGAGGGCGGCGAGGTCCTGGACGTCATCGAGACCGGCCAGAACTGCTACGCCTGCATGCTCGGCGGCGACGATGGCCGCACTCTATTCATGTTGACCGCTGAAACCGCCATCGCCGAGGAAGCGGCGATTTCGCCGCGCGGCCGCCTTCTGGTTGCGACTGTGGATGCCGCGCGCGCTGGGCGGCCATAGGCTGTACGTTAGGTCACGCTGACTCGCAGAAGGACGACCATGACCGAGCCGAAAGACGAGACCCCGATCCAAAAAGCGCTACGGATGAAGAAGGCGGCCCTAGAGGCCAAGGGCACACCGTCGGGGCAGCAGCGTGACGGCGGCATGCGCGCCGCAGCGGCGCGGTCCGCCTCAAAGTCGAGGCCGTGGATGAAGAAATAGGCGCGCCTACTGACCGACGACCCACTCGGAAATATAAGCGTGGGTGGCGCGGGCTAGTTTCGGCGGACCGGAGAAGTAGAACTCGCTTCCGAACAGGCCCTTACGTTCACGCCAAGCGATGGGGGCCGTGTTCTCGGTCTGCAAAACGGAGCGCAGCTTGGCCGTCATCCCGCTGGGAACGAAGGCGACATAGGTTGCGTCAGGCATTGGGCAAACTCCACTGGACCCCATTGGCGTCCCCGACTGGTACTGGAGCCTGAGTCCTAGGCGTCGGCCAAGTCTTACCTTCAAGTTAACGCCTCGCAGCTGGACTTTTCTTGAGTCGCGCGCGAGGCAATTCCAGCATTGTCGGAAGAGGGTATGATGTCGTTCAAAGCATTGAGTGTTGCAGTCGGGTTGTTGACCCTTCTGGTCACGACCGCATCCGCCGCAACGACGGCTGAGCGTGCGCGCTGGCAGGCCCAGGCCGCGCGTATCACAATCACGCGTGACGATTGGGGTATCCCACACATCAAGGGCAAGACTGACGCCGACGCTGTGTTCGGCATGGCCTACACCCAGGCTGAAGACGACTTCAATCGGGTGGAAACTAACTACCTGACGTCATTGGGCCGCACCGCGGAGGCCGAGGGCACCTCGGCGATCTGGCAGGACCTACGCCAGAAACTCTATGTCGATCCGGTCGAACTAAAGGCGGAATACGCCCGCAGCCCGGCGTGGCTGCGCGCCTTGATGGACAGTTGGGCGGCGGGCCTGAATTTCTATCTGGCCACCCATCCGACCACAAAACCACGCGTGATTACCCACTTCGAGCCCTGGATGGCGCTCAGTTTTACAGAGGGCAGTATCGGGGGCGACATCGAGCGGATCTCCCTCGCCGACTTGGAAACCTTCTATGGTGGGACCAAAACCGTGCAGCGCGATGATCCCCTGGCGTTCCGCGAGCCGACGGGCTCGAACGGCATTGCCATCGGCCCAAAGATCACGCGGGACGGTCACGCCCTGCTGCTGATCAACCCACACACCTCGTTCTTTTTCCGCTCCGAGCTCCAGATGACCAGCGATGAGGGGTTGAACGCCTATGGTGCCGTCACCTGGGGACAATTTTTTATCTACCAGGGCTTCAACGCCAATGCGGGTTGGATGCACACGTCCAGCGGCGTCGATGTAGTGGACGAATTTGCGGAGACTATCGTACGCACGCCCGCCGCGCTGATCTATCGGTACGGCCGCGAAGCTAGGCCGGTCACAGTCAAATCTATCACCGTGCCCTACCGGACGGCGGATGGCGCGATGACCTCGCGGACCTTCGAAACCTACCGGACGCACCACGGCCCGATCATCCGTGCTGAGGGCGACAAGTGGATCGCCTTTGCGATGATGCACAAACCTATCGAGGCGCTGCAGCAGTCTTTCCTGCGCACCAAGACCTCCGACTATGCGTCGTTCATGAAGGTCGGGGCGCTGAAGGCCAATTCCTCGAACAACACCCTGTTTGCTGATCGGAAGGGCGAGACGGCCTATCTGCATCCTCAGTTCATCCCCAAGCGGGACAACCGGTTCGACTATTCCAAGCCGGTGGATGGCTCTGATCCGGCGACCGACTGGCAGGGTTTGCATGATCTGACCACGGTCCCGCAGGTGGTCAATCCCACCAATGGCTGGGTATTCAACACCAACAATGCGCCCTGGACCGCGGCCGGGCCTGACAGCCCTAAGCGTGCGGCCTTCCCTAGGTACATGGATGATGCGGGCGAAAACCCTCGGGGTCCGCACGCCGTTCGGGTGTTGAGTGGCAAGACGGGCTTCACGCGCGAAAGCCTGCTGACCGCCGCCTATGATCCCTACCTCACGGCCTTTGCGCGCCTGATCCCAACGCTGACAGCGGCCTATGACGCCGCACCCGACGCGAAGCTGGCTGAGCAGATTGCCGCTCTTAAGGCTTGGGACTTCAAGTGGTCGGCTGCGTCAACGCAGACATCCCTTGCGGTGTTTTGGGGCGAAGCGCTTTGGGCTAAGGCGGCACCCGGAGCCAAGGCCGCAAAAATGAGCGTCTGGGACTATATAGTCGAGCGCAGCCCTCCGTCTGACAAGCTAGCCGCGCTAGCCGAGGCGTCGGATCGTCTGACGGCCGACTTCGGGTCCTGGAAAACCCCCTGGGGCGAAATCAATCGGTTCCAGCGCCTCAACGGCGATATCGTCCAGAAATTCCGCGACGACGGCCCCAGCATCGCCGTGCCGTTCGCCTCAGCCCAGTGGGGTTCCTTGGCCTCGTTCGGGGCCAAACGGTATCCGGGAACCAAGCGGTACTATGGCACCAACGGCAACAGCTTCGTCGCTTCCGTCGAGTTTGGCCCAAGAGTGCGCGCGCTGGCGGTCACAGCGGGCGGCGCGAGCGGCCATCCCGATAGTTCCCATTTCAACGATCAGGCAGC
>JAYTWT010000466.1:0-3124 GCA_043743295.1 Alphaproteobacteria bacterium
CGCCCGGGCATGTACATCGGCGGCACCGATGAGCGCGCGCTGCACCACCTGTTCGCCGAGGTGCTGGACAACGCCATGGACGAGGCTGTCGCCGGCCACGCCAAGCTGATCGAAGTGCGGCTGGAGGCGGACGGCTCGCTGACCGTCAAGGACGACGGACGTGGCATCCCCGTCGATCCGCACCCCAAACACCCCGGCAAGTCGGCGCTGGAAGTGATCATGACCGTCCTGCACTCGGGCGGGAAATTCTCCGGCAAGGCCTATGAAACCTCTGGCGGCCTGCACGGCGTCGGCGTCAGCGTCGTGAACGCCCTGTCTGAACGGGTTGAAGTCACGGTCTGGAAAGACGGCTTTGAATGGCGTCAGGCGTTCAGCCGCGGCAAGCCGCTGGGCTCTATCGAAAAGCTGGGGCCGACCCGCAAAAAGGGCACCCAGATCAGCTTCACCCCCGACCCGGTGATCTTCGGCGAGGCCGCCGCCTTCCGCCCGGCCCGACTGTACCGGATGGCGCGGTCCAAGGCCTATCTGTTCGGCGGCGTAGAAATCCGCTGGAGCTGTGATCCCTCCCGCCTCCAGGACCAGACCCCCGCAGAGGCCGTGTTCCGCTTCCCCAACGGCTTAGCCGATTTCCTGGCCGAGCGGATCAAGGACCTGGAGACCGTCACCCCCGAGCCCTTCGCTGGCCGCTGGCAGCGCCCAGGTGAGACCGGCAAAGTCGAGTGGGCTGTAGCCTGGACCCCCGCGGGGTTCGGTGAGGCGGATAGCTTCATGCAGTCCTACTGCAACACCGTGCCCACGCCCGAAGGCGGCACCCATGAAGCCGGATTCCGCGCCGCCCTGACCCGGGGCCTCAAGCAATATGCCGAACTCACGGGCGAGAAGCGTGGTGCCCTCATCACCGCCGACGACGTGGTCTCCCAGGCCGGGGCCCTGGTCAGTGTGTTCGTGGCCAATCCGGAATTCCAGGGCCAGACCAAGGAGCGCCTTTCCTCCTCCGACGCCCAGAAGCTGGTGGAAAAGGCCCTCGCCGACCCCTTCGACCACTGGCTGACCGCCCAGCCCAAGGCTGCCAGCGCCCTGCTGGAATTCGTCGTCGAGCGGGCGGAAGAACGTCTGAAGCGCCGCAAGGACAAGGAAGTCGCCAGGGCCTCAGCAACCCGCAAGCTACGGCTGCCCGGCAAGCTGGCCGATTGTTCCGGCTCGGCCATGGACGGGACCGAACTGTTCCTGGTCGAGGGCGACAGCGCCGGCGGCTCAGCCAAACAGGCCCGCAACCGCAAAACCCAGGCGATCCTGCCCCTGCGCGGCAAGATCCTCAACGTCGCCTCGGCCACCGCCGACAAGTTCGGCGGCAACAAGGAACTTTCCGACCTGCTGCTGGCGCTCGGTGCCCAGACCGGCTCAAAATACCGCGACGAAGACCTGCGCTACGACCGCATCGTCATCATGACCGACGCCGACGTGGACGGTGCTCACATCGCCAGCCTGTTGATCACCTTTTTCTACCGCACCATGCCGGAGATGATCCGCGGCGGGCGGCTGTTCCTGGCCCTGCCGCCGCTCTACCGCCTCAGCCACGGCGGCAAGGCGGTCTATGCCCGCGACAACGAACACCGCGACCAGCTCATGGCCACGGAATTCAAGAACAAAAAGCCCGAAATCAGCCGCTTTAAGGGCCTGGGCGAAATGATGCCGGCCCAACTCAAAGAAACCACCATGGACCCGGCCACCCGTACCCTCGCTCGTGTCACCCTGCCCCGCTCCGAGGAGCTGGTCGAAGACCTCGTCGAACGCCTGATGGGCCGCAAACCCGAAGCCCGCTTCCAGTTCATCCAGGAAAATGCCGAGTTCGCGGTGGCGGATTTGGATGTGTGAGAGCGTGAGCGCTGATTGCGGTTTGTCGCGAGACGTAGGCGCGAGACGTAGGATTGTCAGCACCGTCCACAGCACAAGAGAGCGCCATAGCGACCATCCGCAAAACCATCACCTTCACGGCGCAGAATGACCACTGGATCAAGCGGCAGGTAACAGATGGCCTGAAGGCGCCCAGCGTATTTCGCATTCATATGACGAAGTGGGGACCTGAATTGCGCGTAATTGTTCTCGGATTGGCGATTGCTCTTGCCGTGACAACCTCGGCTCAGGCATCCGGCAGTTGTGCCGCGCTGGTGGTAAAACAAACTGCGGCTAGCCGCGCTGACGATGCATCGCTGGTCGCGCGGCTTGGCAAGCAAAGCGTTACCGCCAGCGATATCGGCCCAGTAATGATCGATGGGCCGTGGCGGCTTGTCTGGGCAACACCGCAGGATGCCGAACGCGGCGTCTATTTCTTCCGACGTGGGAGCAAACGCGGCCTGCGTCTGATCGACATTTGGGGTGGTGTGCTTCCTCCGGACGAGCGTCAGGAAGGCGTGAACTGGGCACGCAATCTGCGCGGCGGCGGCCCCTCTGTTCGTCTGTCAGAATGTTTCGCTAATGCCGTGGTGGCTGGGAATTAGTTGCGGTGACGTGATGTCAAACGCACAAAACCGGTGGGCCGTCGGTCGTGGTGGAAACCCCTCCGTCGGCTTCGCTGACACCTCCTCCAAATTCGCGCTGCGCCCTTGGGGAGGAACTTGGAGGCTGGCGCGTCCAGTGTTCAAACACCCCGCCCTCAGACCCTCTACCTATCACTGATCAATTGAAGCGCGGTACGTTGCGCTATGACTGACGCTCCTGCCCTCCATCCCTTGCTCATCGCCCCTGTCGCGCCGACATTGGCGAAATTGGCGGCACCCAATCTGCTGGGCATGATGGCGACGACGGCGGTGGCGATTGCCGAGACCGCCTATATCGGGCGGCTAGGGGCCGGGCCGCTGGCGGCGGCGGCGCTGGTGCTGCCGCTGATCATGCTGATGGGGATGATGAGCGCGGGCGCCGTGGGCGGGGGCACCTCGTCGGCGATCAGCCGGGCGCTGGGCGGCGGTGATCAGATGCGGGCCGAGGCGCTGGCACGGCATGCCTTGGTGATCGGCCTGGTGCTCGGACTGGTGTTCACGGTGTTGTTGAGCGTGTTCGGAGGGGCGGTGTTTCACCTGCTGGGCGGGCGCGGGGAAATCCTGGCGCTGGCGGCGCAGTACGGGGG
>JAYTWT010000467.1:0-2130 GCA_043743295.1 Alphaproteobacteria bacterium
GCTCGAAGACTTCGTTGTCGGCCTTAAATCGCGCGGGGGTTGTCTTGAGCGAAGCCCCAATCTCGATCGACCCCCAGAATGGCGCTGGCTCGGTCCGACGGAGTGTCACGAGCCGGATATCGATGGTGCCGTCTAACTGAGATCGGTTGTGTCCCCATCCGTGGTGTAGGAGGCCGCTAACCGGCCCGCCTGAGCGACCGCCGCGAGTCAGGCGATGGCGGGCCGGTTAGCGGCCACCGCGGTGATTTCGGGTAGAGTTTTTGTTGCGACACAACAACTCGAACCGGAGGACCACCACGATGACCGACGACAAGATGGCGCTTCGCGCGCTTCTGGAAAAGGGCTCTGATACGACTTTTCTGCGCGACACGATCAGCTTTGCCGCCCAGCGGCTGATGGAGTTGGAGACCGATACCCTGTGCGGTGCCGACCGTGGCGAGCGCAGCCCGGAGCGGATCAATCAACGCAACGGCTACCGTGACCGGGACTGGCAGACCCGGGCCGGCACGGTCGAACTGCGGATCCCGAAGCTGCGCAAGGGCAGCTACTTCCCCGGCTTCCTGGAACCCCGCCGGCTGGCCGAAAAGGCGCTGACCGCGGTCATCCAGGAAGCCTATGTCCAGGGCATCTCGACCCGGTCGGTCGACGATCTGGTGCGCACGCTCGGCCTGGAAGGGATCAGCAAGAGCCAAGTCTCGCGGCTGTGCGGCGAATTGGACGAGCGGGTGCAGACGTTCCTGACCCGCCCGATCGAGGGCGAGTGGCCGTATATCTGGCTGGATGCCACTTACGTCAAAGCACGGCGCGACCATCACATCGTCTCGGTGGCGGTGATCGTCGCGGTGGGCGTCAACACCGCTGGCCGCCGCGAGGTCCTCGGCATGACCGTCGGTCACAGCGAGGCCGAGCCGTTCTGGGTCGAGTTCCTGCGGTCCCTGGCCCGGCGCGGATTGCGGGGCGTCAAGCTGGTGGTCTCCGACGCGCACGAGGGGCTGAAAGCCGCCATCACCAAAATCCTGGGAGCGACTTGGCAGCGCTGCCGGGTTCACTTCATGCGCAACGCGATGGCCTATGCCGGCAAGACCCAGCGCCGGATCATCTCGGCCTGGATCGGCACCGCGTTCGCTCAAGACGATGCGGCGGCGGCCAAGAAACAGTGGCGCGAAGTCGCCGACCAAGCCCGGCCACGGGTGCCGAAACTGGCGGCGCTGCTCGACGACGCCGAAGCCGATGTCCTGGCCTACATGAACTTCCCGGCCGCGCACCGGACCAAGCTGCATTCAACCAACCCCCTCGAACGATTGAATGGCGAGATCAAGCGCCGCTCGGATGTCGTCGGCATCTTCCCCAACGAGGCCGCCGTCGTCCGTCTGATCGGCGCGCTTCTGCTCGAACAGAACGACGAATGGGCCGTCCAGCGCGCACGCTACATGACACTGGAAACCATCGCCCCGCTCAGCGATGATCCGATCTTCAGGTTGCCGCCCGTCGCAGCAGCCTGACAACGCAGCAAGACCTGACCGGAACCACCGCTCCTACACCACGCGCAGGGACACGATCATTCACCGTCGTCGGCTTTACCGTGCGGGTCCGTTCGGTGCGGTAATCAATGAAGTGCTGGGGCGAAAGCGAGGCCAACGTCTCATCCGAGAATGCCTGCCGCAGGAGGACGTTGATCAAGATCGTCTCATTAAATTTGCCCCGCTTCCGGACGGTGACCGTATCCCGGTAGCGGACCAATAAGCTCCGAAGCGTCGTTCTCCGGAGTTCCGCGAGCCCTCCTGGGTGCTGGCCCTTCTGGAGTCGTGATTCTGTATCGACCGCCCATCGTTGGGCGTCATTCTTTCGCTCAAAACTCTGGGAGACCGGCTTCGCCCCGGTCAGTCGAATTTGGACTTCCCATTTTCCGCGCCGCTTTCGAATTGATGCCACTCGGGGCCCCACTGTGGAAAAAGTGTGGCCAGCTTCAGATTTGGAGGGGCGGGGCGGAGTGCGTTATGTGAAATTGCTTCCGATCATGACCCAACCCCTGAAGGCGCACAGCCCTTTGATCTCATTCGGGAAAAGACAATATTGGAGGGGTCAGATTTCGCGCGAAACGTGACCCCAGCCAGTCGGCATATTTAGAAA
>JAYTWT010000468.1:0-3066 GCA_043743295.1 Alphaproteobacteria bacterium
CCGTCAGCGAAGGCGCGGATGGCGTCGGCCACTTCTTCCTCGCTCATGGCCTCGCCGAATTGCTTGCCGGGGCTGGAGAAGCCGGAGGGGCTGTCATACGGGCCGGGCGGTTGCCAGGTCTCGCTGCGGGTACGCACCGCGCCGACGTGCCACAGTTGCGGGGCGATCAGGCCGCCGCCCGCATGGGTTTCCGCCACCACCTTGCCCCAGGCGGCCAGCTCGGCCTCGCCGTGGAAGCGCGGGATGTTCGGATCGTTCAGTGAAGCGGGGCGGTCCACGCCTGTTCCCTCAGTGACGATCAGCCCGACCTGGTTCTCCGCCCGCCGCCGATAGTAGGCCGCTACCTCATCGGTCGCCACGCCGTCCGGCGAGAACGAGCGGGTCATCGGCGCCATCACAACGCGATTGGGCAGGGTCAGTCCCTTGAAGCTGAAGGGCGTAAAGAGCGTATCGGAGGCCATGCGAGGTTCCTGTATTTTGATGCCAGGGGATTACGGGGACCAGCGCGTTGGGGCCAGAGTAGAAATTCTGGAGGCGGGGGCATGATCACACCTCCGGCACCGATCGCATCGCAGCCATCCGGAAAGTTGACGCCGGTGTCACCTTTCGGCATGTTGCGCTCTGGAAAAGTGCGGGCTCCAGAAAGTCCGCCTGTAGGAGAGCGATCCATGGACGACGGCGCCATCGACTTCAAGCGCGCGGCCCGGGAGGCTGCCTATGCCATGCCGCTGGAGGACATCGATCCGGCCAGCGCAGAGCTGTTCCAGTCCGATACCATGTGGCCTTATTTCGAGCGCCTGCGGAAGGAAGACCCCGTCCACTGGTCGGTCTCGCCAGAGCCCGAAATTGGCGGCTATTGGTCCGTCACCAAGTACAACGACATCATGGCCGTGGACACCAACCACGTGGACTTCTCCTCCGAGCCGGCGATCGTGCTGCCGGATCCTGAGGCCGACTTCACGTTGCCGATGTTCATCGCCATGGACCAGCCCAAGCACGACGTGCAGCGCAAGACGGTCAGCCCGGTGGTCGCCCCGCATAATCTGGCGGAGATGGAGCCGGTGATCCGCGAGCGGGCCGCCGCCATCCTCGACGAGCTGCCGATCGGTGAACAGTTCGACTGGGTAGACAAGGTCTCGATCGAACTGACCACCATGACCTTGGCGACCCTGTTCGACTTTCCCTGGCAGGATCGTCGCAAACTGACACGCTGGTCCGACGTGGCAACCGCTGGCCCCAACTCCGGGCTGTTCAGTTCCAACGATCCCGAGATCGCCAAGCAGGAAGGCCGCGCCGAGCTGTTTGAATGCGTCGACTATTTCATGAACCTGTGGAACGAGCGGGTGAACGCGCCGCCGAAGGGCGATCTGATCTCGATGCTGGCCCACGGCGAGGCCACGCGGAACATGGACCGCATGGAGTATCTGGGAAACCTGCTCCTGCTGATCGTCGGCGGTAACGACACCACCCGTAACTCCATCACCGGCTCGATCCTGGCGCTAAGTCAGAACCCTGACCAAGAGGCTCTGCTGCGCGCCGACCACAGCCTGATCCCGGCCATGGTCTCCGAGACCATCCGTTGGCAGACGCCGCTGGCCTATATGCGCCGCACCGCTCTGCGCGATGTGGAACTGGGCGGCAAGACCATCAAGAAGGGCGACAAGCTGGCCATGTGGTACGTCTCGGGCAACCGCGACGAAGAGGTCATTGACCGCCCCAACGACTATTGGATCCAGCGGCCGCGGGTGCGCCAGCATCTGTCGTTCGGCTTCGGCATCCACCGCTGTGTGGGTAACCGTTTGGCCGAGCTGCAGCTGAAGATCATCTGGGAAGAGATCCTCAAGCGCTTCCCACGTATCGACGTCGTCGGTCCGCCGCGCCGCGTACCCTCGCCGTTCGTGAAGGGCTATGAGTACCTGCCGGTGATCATCCCCACGCGGAATTGACCTCCAACGCGGTTGACCGCGTCAACCGCGTGGGCTTCCCTCCGACTGCCTAAGCTTTGCGGGCCAGGAGATGCCTATGTCGATCCGAACACTCGCTGCCCAAACGGCAGCTGTCTTAGCGTTGAGCGCCCTGTCAGGCCTACCCGCTGCCGCCCATGAGGTCTCGCTCTCGGCGCACATGATGGGTATGGCCGAAAAGCCGAGCCCGGGCGACGCCGACGGCATGGGCCATGCGACGCTGAAGGTGAACACCGACAAGTCCGAGGTCTGCTGGACGTTGATGGTCGAGAACATCGCGCCCGCCACCATGGCACACATCCACAAAGGCGCCGCAGACGCGGCCGGTGGCGTGGCGCTGGCCCTGACACCCCCGGACGCCTCGGGTAAGGCGGCGGGCTGCGCAACAGCGGACGCTGCTGTCGTGGCGGACATGGTGGCCAATCCCGGCGGCTATTACGTCAATGTCCACAACGCCGAGTTCCGCGGTGGCGCGATCCGAGGTCAGCTGTCGAAGTAGCTATTTCGGCTTGGCCGGGGCTGGCTTGGCTGCCAGCTTGGGCTTGGCCCGCGTGACCGCAGGTTTGGACTTTGGCACCACAGCCTTTGGAGCGGTGACGGGCGGGGTTGCGACGACCGGTGGCGGATCCCAGGCCCGCATCAGGGCGATGACCACCTGAGCGGCGCTGTCCGCCGCGACCGCCGCGCCGACTTTCGAACGACCACAGGCCAACCGCCACTCGTCGATGGCGCTGCTGCCCGCCGTGACGTCCACCCACTCCGGACTGGGGTTCTCGCGGCTCATCAGACTGACGCCTGACCGAGAGAACGCGGTGAACGAACGCCAGCGCGTCTTCTGGGCTTCACAGTCGTACTCATTGAGCGCCCGCACATAGCCTGGCTGAGGCGGTGTTTCGTTGAAGATGTTGCGTTGGACGGTGACCGTCCACATGCGCTTCTGCATCACCGTGTCGCCCGCCTCAATGCTGGTCGGATCGACAATCGCCCAGGCATCCGTGGTGCGCAGGACGTAAAACACCCGCCCCTCGGCTAGCCCGGCCCAGCCTAGGGCGGTCATGGTGGCAAAGAGCCCGAAGGCCAATCTCGCCGGGTATGAACACAG
>JAYTWT010000469.1:0-1838 GCA_043743295.1 Alphaproteobacteria bacterium
GGAGTCGACGCGCATCGGGTCGCTCAGACGTGTGGATTACGTCGGAACTGCCGGGTGCGCCCACCCATAGATTTAGGTCGGTTCAGCGCCTTTCGAACCTCATCGCGACGTTCGTGGATCGAAGCGATCACCAGGCCCATCGGCACCCCCACATCCACCAGAACGGCTTCCGAAAGCTGCAGGCTGGCCTCGATAGTCTCCGGCACAGCATCGGTGGCGCCCAGATCATAGAGGCGCTGCGCATGGCGGGCGTCGCGGGCGCGGGCCACGATGCTCAAGTCGGGGCGAAGCTCCCGCGCGACGGCGACGACGGTCTCGGCCCCCTCTGGGTCGTCCATGGTCACAACAAGGGCCGACGCAGTAGCCAGTCCGCATCGCAGCAAGAATTCTGGCTGGGCGGCATCGCCAAAAAACACCGCCCTGCCCGCGCGCCGTCCCTGTTCGACGAAGCGCGGATCCTTCTCGGCTGCTACCCAGGGCAGGTCATGGCGCTGCAGCATGTCACTGACCAATTGTCCGACCCGTCCGTAACCGACTACGATCACCAAGGCTGTATCGTCCGCAATCACCCCGTCGTGCGCTTCCGGCGGCAACTCGGACGGCTGGGTTTGCCGCCCGCCAAGCCTCAGGCCGATGTGGGCAAGCAGCGGTATGGCGAACATTGAAAGCGTGGCGGACACCAGTACGCTTTGCCCCACGCCCCGCTCGACCAGCCCCTGCTCCATCGCCTGGTTGAGGATGACAAATGCAAACTCACCCGCCCCGGCGAGCAGCAGAGCGGCCTCAAGCGCCGCTCGAGGCTTCAGCCCGAACGCGCGGGCAAGGCCGAATATCACCCCGATATTAAGGCCCAACATGGCGAACGCGGCGCCAAGGATTGGGAACGGACGCTCCAGCAAGAGCGGCACATTCAGGCTGATGCCGACGGAAATGAAAAACAGACCCAGCAATAGGCCCTTGAACGGCTCGACCCGCACTTCGACTTCATGCCGATACTCGGTTTCCGCCAGCAGCAGGCCTGCAACGAAGGCACCCAAGGCCATGGACAGCCCCGTAACGGCACTAATCAAACCGGCGCCAATCACCACCAACAGGCAGGCGGCGATGAACAGCTCTTCGCTCTTGGCCTTGACGACCGAGCGCAGCATCGGCCGCAGCAATAACCGACCGAACAGGAACAACCCCGCCAGACCGCCCGCGGCAGACAACAACGACACCAGCATGGCGGACGAGAATGGATCGGCCGCACGGCGCCCCATGAGCGCCAGGGTGATCAGGATCGGCGCGACGGCCAGGTCCTGAAACAGCAGGACCGAAAACGTCGCGCGCCCGGCCAGGGCGTGTTGGCGTTTCTGTTCCGCCAGAATCGGCATGACAATCGCGGTAGAGGACAGGGCCAGGGCCGTGCCGATGGCGATCGCCGCCGCCGGAGGCTGGCCCACCAGCAGCCAGGCGGACGCTGTCGCCGCCAAGCATAGCCCCACCTGCAGTGCGCCAAGACCAAACACATACCGCCGAAGGCTGCGCAGTCGCTCCCAGGAGAGTTCAAGTCCGATCATGAACAACAGAAAGACGACACCGAACTCTGCAAGCTGCGCCAGCTCCTCGGGATTCTCGATCGTCAGAAATCCCAGCCATTCGATCTCGCCGGCGAGGCTACCCAGGCCATAGGGTCCCAGCAGAACGCCCGCCACCAGGAACCCCAGGATCGGATTGATCCGCCACCGGCGGAACAGCGGAACAACCACCCCGGCGGTCGCCAGGAACAGGATCACGTCCTTGTATTCGCCGGGCTGAACTGGGGCGGCCATCAAAACTCCAATAGCGTCGGACCCGCG
>JAYTWT010000470.1:0-1668 GCA_043743295.1 Alphaproteobacteria bacterium
GCTGCGAACCTGAAGCCGTTTGCACCCGTCGATCCATCGCGGATGGCGGGTCGTGCCTATCTGCGCTTCCTGGTCAAGGATGAGCCGGGGGTGATTGCGGCGGTGTCGGAAACCCTGGCGGATGCTGGCGTCTCCATAGAGAGCTTCTTGCAGAAACCCTCTGAAGGCGCGCAAGGGGTGCCGATCGTGCTCACCACGCATACCGTGGCCGAGTCGGTGTTGAAGACGGCTGTGGATCGCATTTCTGAACTGTCAGCGGTTCTGGATCGGCCAAGGCTGTTTCGTATCGCGCGTATCTGAAATTTAAGGCTTCGGCGCCAGAGAGATGCCGAAATCAAGGGCTGGAAAACATCATGAGTTCTGAAGTTCTGGATCGCGGGCTGGTTCTGGACGCGGTCCGAGTGACCGAGATCGCCGCCATTGCGGCCTGGGCCATGGTCGGGCGCGGCGACGAGAAGGCCGCGGACCAAGCTGCCGTCGACGCGATGCGCACGGCCCTCAACGATCTCGATATCGACGGCGAGATCGTTATCGGCGAGGGCGAGCGAGACGAAGCGCCCATGCTCTACATCGGCGAGAAGGTCGGCAAGGGCGGCAAGCACAAGATCGATATTGCGCTGGACCCGCTGGAAGGCACCACTCTGACCGCTAAGGCGATGGCCAATGCGTGCGCCGTGATGGCGTGGGCACCGAAGGGCACGCTCTTGAACGCACCCGACACCTATATGGACAAGATCGCTTGCGGCCCCGGCTATCCGCAGGGTGTGATCGACCTGGACAAGAGCCCAGCGGAAAACGTCCAGGCGATGGCCAAGGCCAAGGGTGTCGACGCTAGCCAGATTACCGTTTGCATCCTGGACCGCCCGCGCCATGCGGAGATCATCGCCTCGGTACGATCCGTTGGCGCGCGGATATATCTGATCACGGATGGCGATGTTGCCGGCGTAATCAACACGGCGGACCCGGAGACGGGTATCGATCTCTATGTGGGCTCCGGGGGGGCTCCTGAGGGCGTACTGGCCTGCGCAGCGCTGAAATGTGTTGGTGGCCAGTTCCAGGGCCGACTGGTGTTCCGCAATGCCGACGAGCGTGCGCGGGCGGCCCGCGTCGGGATCACTGATTTTGATAAAAAGTATGACCTGCACGAGATGGTCCGAGCCGACGCGATTTTCTCGGCCACGGGCGTCACGTCCGGCGCCTTGCTGGACGGCGTGCGGTTGTCAGACGGGTTCGTTCATACCCACACGCTGGTGATGAACTCAGCGACCCGCACCGTGCGGAACGTGCGGATGAAGCGCCCGGTTTAGAGGCGCGCCCAATCGCTGGCGACTCACGCGCCGCAGGCCGATAGTGCGGGATGGCCCTCGACACCGTTCCCGCCGGATACCTTGGTGTCACCCGTTCTGCTTCGGAACGCCTCTGGCGCGAGCGCAGCGCTGATCCTGGTGTCACGCGCCACCACCAGTTGGCCCACGGCCTTTCGGAACCCCTTGCCCGTGCTTTGGCGGCGCGTGGTGTGACGACTGAGCAGGGGGCTGATTTTCTCAATCCGACGCTCAAGGCCCTGTTCCCCGACCCGTCATCGTTCGCGGATATGGACCTAGCCGCCGCAACGTTGGTGGATGCCCTAGAAGCCCGCAAGCGGGTGGCGGTATTCGCGGATTACGA
>JAYTWT010000471.1:0-3401 GCA_043743295.1 Alphaproteobacteria bacterium
CTAATCCAACGCGGGCCGCTCCAATGGCGATAAATCTTTCCCCCGAAGGGCACATACGGTATTAGCTGAAGTTTCCCTCAGTTGTTCCGTACCAAAGGGCACGTTCCCACGCGTTACTCACCCGTCCGCCGCTCACCCGAAGGTGCGCTCGACTTGCATGTATTAGGCCTGCCGCCAGCGTTCGCTCTGAGCCAGGATCAAACTCTCAGGTTGAGTTGAGCACTGACTTAGCGTCCTCAGTATCCGAAGATACTGACTGGCATAGTCATCTTTAGTTCTTGACGAGTTCCCATTCACATCGATGCCCAAGGGCCGAAACCCGAGGGTATTGATATTCATGGTATTGTCTTCAAGAGACCGCAGATTTCGTCAGTGTCGAGGTTACCTGGTTAGGGTAACCGCCAGGACACCGCCGCCTGCGTTTCTCTTTCCAATTCAACGATGTCAAAGACCCGACCGGCTTTCGCCCGCCCCACTGTTTAGCGCCGGTGGTCGGCGGAGGCGGCTATCTAGGGACCGACCTCTTTCGTGTCAATCGGCCTTTTTAGGCTTTCACGACATTTCCAAGAACCCTCGGATTTGACCGCAAAAACCACCTCGGGCTGCCGAGGGGCTTCCCTCATAGGTCCGTAGCGATTCGATTGAGGCTCCGGATAATACTCACTTAGAACCGAAAATCAAGCGCCTTGTGGGCGCTGGGCGACCGGTCCGGCTGAAGTGGCGTCCCAAGCGGAGGCGGCTTACTAGTGGCCGGTCCCAAGGGTGTCAACCGATGCTTTGGGGCTGACGTCCGCTTGGGTGGTGAACGAACCTCTGCATCGGCTTGCCGGGCCGGGCATTGGCGTCCAAGGTCGTCTTCAGGAGGCGGCAATATGCTGTCACAAAAGGCAAGATACGGCCTGCGTGCTCTGGTCGAATTGGCACGCGCCGATCAGACGCAGGTGAGCGCAGGCCAGTTGGCGTTACGCGCCGGGGCACCGCGCAAGTTCCTGGAAGCGATTCTACTCGATCTCTCGCGCCACCAGATTGTGGTCAGTCGGCGCGGCAAGTTTGGCGGCTATCTTCTCGCGCGGGCACCCAGCGACGTCACCTTTGCGGAGATTATTCGGATCACCGACGGCCCGCTGGCGCTCGCACCCTGCGTCAGCCCCCGCCTCGGCTTTCGCAAATGCGCTGACTGCCCGGACCTTGATACCTGCTGCCTACGTCAAGCCCTGATGAAGGCCCGAGACGCCACGGCGGATGTGCTCGAGGCCTACACTCTGGCCGATGCGGTAACATCAGGGGCTACGGATCTTGCCGCCTCGCCGGTGCCTCCTGACGATTCGGCCCCTCAGCTCGCCGCGATATAGGCCTTCAGGCCGTCAGCCTCCGCTTCGACCTCCGAGATTTTCCACTTCACCAGGTCGCCGATCGAGACGATCCCGACCAGCCGACCGCCCTGGCAGACCGGGAGATGGCGAATTCGACGGTCGCTCATCCGGCTGAGCAGTGCGTCAATCGTCTCGCCCGGGGCCGCCGTCAGCACATTAGAAGTCATGAACTCCGACACCGGCCGCTTCAGGGCTGCTGCGCCCTGAGTGGCGACCGCCCGGACCACGTCACGCTCCGAAACAATGCCCGCAACCTTATCGCCTTCCAGCACCACCAACGCGCCCACGCGTTTGGAGAGCAGGAATTCCGCAACGGCACCGACAAGGTCGCCCGGCTTGATCGTGAAAACACTGTCGCCTTTGGTCCGAAGAATCTGCGAGACCAGCATCTGGGCCTCCTGTTTCCATCTGGGAATGACAGCGTTGCGCAGTTTCCGGCCCGACACAATCCGCGCGTGACCCTCGTCACGCATCGGTGAAGACGTCTATCGGCGGCCCGTTAGCCAGGCAAAGGGGCCGATCAGCAATGCACCGGCGGCGAATCCGGCCAGATGCGCCTCCCAGCCGACCGCAGCACCCTCCGATCCCGGAATCAGCAGCCCGCCTGCAAACGCCATGATCACATTCACGATCAGCCAGCCCAGCCCCATGCTGGTGACGGCGCGCGAAAACAGAGGACCCACCCGGCCCTGCCCGCCGATCAACCGCGCCGCCGCGCCCATCAAGCCCGAGGCTGCGCCGGAAGCCCCAACTAGCGAGACATCCTGACCCCAATGAAAGGCTGCAAATCCAAGGCAGGCTAGGACACCCGTGGTCAGATAGAACAGGAAGAAGTCCACAGCGCCGCTCAGGCGGTGTCCAAAGAACCGCGCCACCGGAGCGCCGAACGCCAGAATGAAGGCGGAATTCATCAGCGCGTGCGCCCAACTGCCGTGCAAGAACTGTGAGGTCACCAGACCTTCTACCCGCCCCGCCAACATCCGACTTGGTGAGAACGAGAACGCGTCGACCAAACCGGGCAATTGTCCCTGCAACGCATAGATCGCCACAATCAGGGCAATCACCGTCACCACCGGCCATGGCGCATTCACCAGGGGCCCCGGCGCGGACGCTTGGTCAGGCTCTTGCGGGTCACCTTGGCGCGAACCGGCGGACCCCGGCGTTTCAAAATAGACGGCTGTCATCGTCCCTTTATGTAAGGCGCGTCGGCGATTCATACGAGTACACTGGTCCGCCGCCATTCGGTGGCCACGAAGCTTAACAATTGTACCGCGACGTTTTGGTTTCCATTAGGCCTGATCAATGACTCGATTCCTCCGTGTTGGCGCTGCGCTCGCGCTCCTCTTGGCGCTGCCTGCGTCGACACCCGCTGAGGCTGCCGCCCAAAATCCGGCGGTTCGGTGGCCGCAGGCGACATCGGACATCAAGGCCGACCCAAGTGTTCGGTTCGGCGTCCTGCCTAATGGTATGCGCTACGCGATCCGCCGGCAGGTGACTCCTCCCGGCCAAGCCGCACTTCGCCTCTGGTTCGGTGCTGGCTCGCTGATGGAGACCGACAGTCAGCAGGGGCTCGCACATTTTCTGGAGCACATGGCCTTCAACGGTTCCAAGGCCGTTCCCGAAGGCGAAATGATCAAGATCCTTGAGCGCCTGGGCTTGGCCTTCGGTGCCGATACCAACGCCTCGACGGGATTTTCCGAGACCGTCTATAAGCTGGACCTGCCCAAGACTGACGCCGAAACCGTCGACACCTCCATCAAACTCCTGCGCGAGGCCGCCTTCAACCTGACGATCGCGCCGGCTGCCGTGGACCGCGAGCGCGGCGTTGTGCTGTCCGAAGAACGCTCTCGCGACTCGCCCGGCTACCGGGTCTATCGCGACCAGATCGCCTTTCTGCTGAAGGGACAGCGCCTGCCTACCCGCCTGCCGATTGGTAAGGTTGAGGTGTTGAAGACCGCCCCGGCCAGCGCCATCGTCGACTATTACAATCGCTGGTATCGCCCCAACCGCGCCGTCTTCGTGGCGGTC
>JAYTWT010000472.1:0-2852 GCA_043743295.1 Alphaproteobacteria bacterium
ACCAAGCTTCGAACCGGTCCATGCGTATCTCCCTTCTCGGAAGACACCCTCAGAATCCAGTTCGCCACCACCTTTCAAGCCATATGCGATTCCCCTGCCTGAAAGGGGGAGGACAGGAGGGGGTGCATCTCTCCCAGTCCGCCACATTTAGATCGGCCAATTCTGCACATCGGATTTTCAGCGCGATCTGAACAATTCCAACAGCTTACGCAGTTCAGACCAGCCGATTCTGAATACTCCAATCCTACACCCCTCAGCCCCGGCGTATGATGCCTTCATCCATCCCGCAGGAGGGCAGCTGATCTTTAGCGTTGTTGGACGCCGGCCATGCCCAGACGTGTCCGCATGCTCGGTGGCCGGCGTCCAACAACGCCGAGTGTAGGTAACCGCGGGAGACGGGTGGGAGCGCGCCTATGGGGGTAGTACGGCGCCGGCCGCGACCGGAGCGCTGGATCGGCGCCCTGCCCGACGCGCGAGGAAGGCCTCGGCCTCATTCACAAAGAGGTCTGGCGCGTTAGCGATGCGGGTTGAGGCCATGCAAGCCGGTGCAGCCAGGCGACCGGCACAAGCGCTCGCATTGGCGCGGAGCTGTCGCGTCGTACTGGTGGTCGGCATCATCGCGATAGTGGCTTTGGTCATGATGTGTCGGGCCGCTTCACGACAGGGCCACGCACGACCGAGCCACGTTCGATGATCTGGCTGAGGATCATCTTGCCCCCGCAGCACGGGCATGGCGCCGGCAGAGGCGTAGCCTCGGCGATCGGCTCTGCAGGCTCGGGCGCAGGCAATGGCGGCGTCATCCGGTCGGCCAACAACTCGCGGGCGCGAGCGATCTGCCTGGCGCGCTGAGCGTTGGCGAGGAACCCGACATGGCGGATGCGGTGGAACCCGTTGGGGAGGACATGGGAGAGGAACCGCCGCATGAACTCAGGTGCGCTGATGGTCATCGATCCGTAGCGGTCCGCACCGGTCTTGCGGTAATCCTTGACCTTGAACGTGACCCGCTCGCCGTTGAATGCGGTGATGCGGCTGTTCGAGATGGCAATGCGGTGGGTGTAGCGCGCGAGATAGGCCAGCACCTGTTCAGGCCCGGCGAACGGCGCCTTGGCGTAGACCACCCAGTCGCGCTGGCGCTCGCGCCGGATCAGAGCGGCGAACGCGCCCTGCTCGGCGAGTTCCTCATTGCGCCCGAAGAAGCGGAGCTCGCCTTTGGCATGGAGGGCTTCGAGGCGCTCGCACATCAGCCGGCGGAAGAGGCTCGATAGCACCTCCACGGGCAGGAAGAACCTGGGCCGGCAGTCGATCCATCGCGTCCCATCCGGAGAGAGGCCGCCGCCAGGAACAATGCCGTGGATGTGGGGGTGGTGAGTCATCGCCGAGCCCCAGGTGTGCAGCACCAGGGTTGCGCCAAGCCGGGCGCCAAGATGCTTCGGGTCGGCGCCGATGATCATCAGCGTCTCCGCCGTCGCCTTGAACAGGGCGTCGTAGACGGCAGCCTTGTTGGTGAACGCGATGTCGGCGATCGTTGCCGGCAGGGTGAACACGACGTGGTAATAGGCCACGGGAAGAAGATCCCGCTTGCGCGCTTCGAGCCAGTCATAGGCGGCCGCGGCCTGGCACTTCGGACAATGCCGGTTGCGACACGAGTTATAAGCGACGTCGATGTGGGCGCAGTCCTGGCAAGCGCTGACATGGCCGCCGAGAACAGCGGTGCGGCAGGCCTCGATCGCTGAGACGGCACGATGCTGATCGCGGCTGAGCCCGGCTCGCAACGATGCCCCGAGGCTGCGGACGATATCCGCAACCTCGAACGCGGGTCTGGGCATGGCTCAGCGCCGCGGTCTGCCCTTAGGCCGGTCCTTGAGGGCGAGCGCCTCGAACGGACCTGCGATACTCTGGATCAGTCTTGGCGAGACCGCCGCATAGATCGTGGTCGTCTCGATCCGTTTGTGGCCGAGCATCACCTGGATCACCCTGATATCGACCCCGGCATCGAGCAGGTGGGTGGCGAAGGAATGCCGAAGCATGTGCGGGTTGACTGGCTTGCCCAGCTTGGCTCTGGCGGCGGCGGTCTGACAGGCGCGCGTGAACTGGCGGGTGCTGATGTGATCGAACGCGCTCATCCGGCTGGGGAACAGATAGACGCGGGGCCGCGACGCCTTCCACCAGGCGCGCAGCTCTTCGAGCAGCAGAGGCGAGAGCTTGGCGAGGCGATCGCGCGAGCCCTTACCGTTCTCGATGCGCAGCACCATGCGCTTGCTGTCGATATCCGACACTTTGATGCCGATGACCTCCGAGACCCTGAGGCCCGCGCCATAGGCGAGGCTCAGGGCTGCCCGATACTTGGGATGCGGCGCTGCCTCGATCAGGCGCGCGACCTCGTCCGGCCTCAGCACCTCGCGCAGCCTCTCTGGCTCCCGCGCCTGCGGGATCATCTGCGACGCATCGCGTTGGCCCAGGGTGACGCGGAAGAAGAACCGCAGCGCGGTGATCTGCCTGTTGACCGAGTTGGCGGCCAGGCCCGACTGGACAAGATGCAGCTGCCAGGCGCGCACGTCCTCGTAGCTGAGCTTGTCGGGCGAGCGCCCAAAATGCCGACTGAACCTGGAAACGGCGCTCAGGTAGGCGGCCTGCGTTCGGGGAGCAAGGCGCCGTATCGTCATGTCCTCGATCATGCGCTGGCGCAGCGGGCTGATCGGCTCCGGAAGGCTGCTGGTGGAAATGGTGTTGGGATCGTCGGCCATGGGCTCTCTCCTCGAGCGCCGTGGAAAATCCACGCGCTGAAGGAGAAGGGGGCCGTCGACAAAACTACCGGCCTAGCGGCTTAGCCTAGCGCGCGAGCGGTTTAGTAC
>JAYTWT010000473.1:0-3729 GCA_043743295.1 Alphaproteobacteria bacterium
TTCACGTTCGTCTGGACGCCGGTGCACTACATCCACCTGATGCTGGTGACCCTGATCGCGTGTGTCGGGTTTGGGCTGGGGCTGAACCGCCTGCTGTTCGGAGGTCGCGCAGAGCTGACCTTGTTCCGGCAGGCGACGGACGCGAGTGCCTCAGGGTGAGTGACGGGCTGCGGCTGGATGGAGGTGGAGACACGCTGATCCTGGGCGTCCGGGGCGGGCGGCCCTATCTGGACTATTGGGGCCCTGAGTTGCCCTTAGGGGAGGCCCTGGATCCGCGCCTGCTGGAACGCGCCGTCCCACATGGGATGCTGGACGCCGGTGAGGCGCTAGATCTGTTCCCTCAAAGTGGCCATGGCTTCACGGGCCAGCCGGCGATCGAGTTCAGCCGACCCAACGGCGGGTTCATCTCGCAGATGGCATTTGACCGGTCAGAAGCTGTGGCGGACGGCGTGCGGCTGATCCTGGTCGACCCGCTAGCCGGGGTTGAGGTCGAGCTCAAGGTGACATTGGACGCCGGGACGGCCGTCGTGGGTTTTCAGACCCTGGTGCGCAGTGTCTCAAGCCAGCCGCTGCGCTTGGAGTGGGTGAGCCCCATCGCCCTGACGACACCCCACGATGAGCTGATGACCTTCGCAGGGCGCTGGGGGCGGGAGTTCACGACCCATCGTCAGCGCCTGGCGGCCGGTGCCTGGTCGTCCGCATCGCGTACCGGGCGTACCTCGCACCACGCGCCACCGTTCCTGATCGTGGGTGAGCCGGGCTTCAGTGAGCGGACCGGCGAGGTTCTCGGCCTGCATCTAGCGTGGAGCGGCGATCATCGGCTGATCTGTGAGCGTACCCGCGACGGTCGGATCCAGGTCCAGGCCGGCGAGCTGTTCTGGCCCGGCGAGGTCGTCCTGGCGCGGGGTGAGACCTATGAGACCCCCTGGCTTTACGCGGTGCGATCCCAGACCGGATTGCAGGGCCTGACGGATCGGTTCCAGGCCTTTGTGCGTGACCATGTGCTGGCGGGGCGGCTTACGGCTAAGCCGCGTCCGATCCACTTCAATACCTGGGAGGCGGTCTATTTCCGCCACGACCTGGAGGAGTTGAAAGCCCTGGCGAGCCTGGCCGCAGAGGTGGGCGCGGAGCGGTTCGTGCTGGACGACGGCTGGTTCCGGGGCCGCGATCATGATCGCGCCGGGCTGGGCGACTGGACGCCGGATATTCGCAAGTATCCGAACGGTCTGACGCCGCTGGCTGACCATGTCCGTAGCCTGGGCCTAGAGTTCGGTCTTTGGGTCGAGCCGGAAATGGCCAATGGCGACTCCGACCTGCTTCGGGCTCACCCGGACTGGGTGTTGGGCAAGCCCAGCCGACGGCAACCGCTGGGGCGGGGTCAGTATGTCCTGGACCTGACGCGGCCTGAGGTTTCCGAGAACATCTTTGGACAGTTGGACACCCTGCTAAGCGAGAACCCGATCGACTATCTGAAGTGGGACATGAACCGCGACCTGACCCACCCGGCAAGCGGTGGGCGACCCGCCAGCCGGGCGCAGGTGAAGGCGGTCTATGCGCTGCTGGACCGCGTGCGGGCGGCACACCCGGGCGTCGAGATCGAGAGCTGCGCGTCAGGCGGCGGGCGCGCCGACTATGAGATCCTGCGGCGGACGGACCGCATCTGGACCTCGGACTGCAATGATCCGATTGAGCGCCAGTCGATCCAGGACGCCTTCTCGATCTTCTTCCCGCCTGAGGTGATGGGGTCGCACGTGGGACCCGCCGACAGCCACACGACAGCCCGCAGCGCCAGTCTGGACCTACGTGCCCATACATCGCTGTTCGGGCATATGGGCATCGAGGCGGACCTGCGGGAATTCGATGCGAAGGACCTGGCTGCACTCAAGGCTGCTCTGGCGCTACACAAGGATCTGCGGGGTTTGCTCCATGGCGGGCGGCGGTTGCGTCAGGTCGCCCCCGATCCTGGGGCGGTGGCGTTCATGGTGCTTGGTGAGCGCGCGGCCCTGGCCAGCCTCGCGCAGTTGGAGACGCCGCGCTTTGGCGTGACGCCGAACTTGCGATTGCAAGGCCTCAACCCCGAGCTCCGCTATGCCGTAAAGCTGCTGAACCCGCCCAAACGACCCGCCGCCACAATGAAGGTCGCACCGGCCTTCGTGACCGGGGAGAAGATCGAAGCGACCGGGCAGGCCATCGCGACCGTCGGCATTCCAATGCCGGTCCTACGAGCGGGCGAGATCGCCATCGTGCAACTGACCGCGTGCGAAACATGAAGCTAGGCGTCTGCTATTACCCCGAGCACTGGCCCGAGACCTTCTGGGCCGAGGACGCGCGGCGGATGGTCGAGATGGGCCTCAGCTGGGTCCGGATCGCTGAGTTCGCCTGGAGCCGGATCGAGCCGGAGCCGGGCCGCTTCGATTGGGGCTGGCTGGACCAGGCCGTAGAGACCCTGGCGGCGGCGGGCCTGAAGATCGTCATGTGCACACCGACGGCGACCCCGCCAAAGTGGCTGGTGGACGCGCATCCAGACATGCTCGCTGTGGATTCTGAGGGCCGACTGCGTGGGTTCGGCTCGCGCCGCCACTACTGCTTTTCCAGCCATGCCTACCGCGCCGAATGCGCCCGGATCACTGAGGCGGTCGCGGGACGCTATGGTCAGCACTCTGCCGTGCAGGCTTGGCAGACCGACAACGAGTTCGGCTGTCACGACACAACGATCAGCTATTCGCCGAATGCTACGCTGGCGTTCCGAACGTGGCTGAGCCAGCGCTATCAGTCTGTGGACGCCCTTAATCGCGCCTGGGGCAACGTATTCTGGTCGCAGGAATATCGGACCTTTGAAGAGGTTCAGCCGCCGAACCTGACGGTCACCGAGGCCAACCCCAGCCACCGGCTGGACTACAACAGGTTCGCATCAGACGAGGTGGTCAGCTTCAACCGGCTACAGACCGACATCATCCGCCGCCTATCTCCGGGGCGGGATGTCACCCATAACTTCATGGGGTTCTACACGGAGTTCGACCACTTCGCAGTGGGCGAGGACTTGGATTTCGCGAGCTGGGATTCCTACCCGCTAGGGTTCCTTGAGCAATTCTGGTTCACCGAGGCGGAGAAGGCGCGCTACCTGCGGCAGGGTCACCCCGACATCTCGGCCTTCCATCACGACCTCTATCGCGGCGTCGGTAGGGGGCGCTGGTGGGTGATGGAGCAGCAGCCCGGGCCAGTGAACTGGGCGCGCTACAACCCAGCACCCCTTGATGGCGCGGTGAAAGCTTGGACCTGGGAAGCCTTTGCGCACGGCGCGGAGGTGGTCAGCTATTTTCGTTGGCGCCAGGCACCGTTCGGCCAGGAACAGATGCACGCGGGCCTCAACCGGCCCGACCGCACGCTGGACCAGGGTGGCCGCGAGGCGCGTGAAGTGGCGGATGATCTGACCCGCGTCGGGTCCCTGGCCCCCTGTCGCCGCGCTGATGTCGCGCTGGTGTTCAGCTATGAGGCCGACTGGCAGATCGGCATCCAGCCGCACGCCAAGGGGTTCCGATGGCTGCAACTGGCGTTCGAGATGTACTCGGCGCTGAGGCGGCTGGGTTTAGACGTCGATTTTGTCGCGCCCGACGCGGATTTCACCGGCTACACGCTCGTGGTCGCGCCCTCGTTGCCGGTCCTCGACTCGCAGACTGTGGAGCGCCTGAAGGCCTCAGGGGCAAAGGTGCTGTTCGGGCCAAGGACCGG
>JAYTWT010000474.1:0-5365 GCA_043743295.1 Alphaproteobacteria bacterium
GCGGTGGACGCTGTCCCGCCACCGCTGAACACGGCCAGATCCATCCCCGCGCAGAAATGCTTGCCGGTCGAGGAGATGACGATACAGCGGGCGCGGGCATTGTCGTTGATGTCGTTCACGATCAACGGCAGCTCGTTCCAGAACTCGCGGACCATGGAGTTCATCGCTTCAGGCCGCTTCAGCTGGATGTGCGCAACGTGGTTGTCGATGGACACGTCAAAGCAGGTCCAGGCGGTGGTGGTGACATCGATGACGGACGGCGCGTTCATGGCGGGTTCCCAAATGGCTCTGCTGTCATGTTCGTCGGTGGACGCTGGGGAAGCCTAGTGGATTGATGGTGAACCGATGAGTCCGGTGGGTGTCGGCTATCCGGCGACGAGACGGCTTCAGGTTACAAGAATAGAACATAACATGAATATCGAAAGCGAGCGAAGGTGTCCATCTGGTGTAAGCTGACTGTGCACGAGGCAGCAGCGACTCCGGCTCGGAACTCTGCTGTACTCTGGACGATGCAGGAAGGGCTGTAAATCATGCACCTGGACGGCCTCGGAGTTCCCGAACGCCCGGGTGAAATCCGGGCCTGTCTGGTGGTTCGCAACGAAGCGCTGCGCCTGCCATCGGTATTCGACCATCATCGCGCCTTGGGCGTCGACCGGTTCCTCGTGATCGACAACGGTTCGACCGACGGCACCCTGAACTATCTGCTGGAACAGCCGGACACACACGTTGTCAGTGAAGTCGGAAGCTTCGGCGCCGCGAAGGCAGGCAAACAGTGGATCAACCAGTTGCTCGACACATTTTGCCACGACCACTGGACCCTGAACGTGGACGCGGACGAGCTTTATATCTTCCCCGGTTATGAACGGATCGGCCTGCGCGCGTTCTGCGGATTTCTGGACGATCACGGCGCGCGAGGGGCGTTCGCCCTGATGATCGATATGTATGGACCGGGGGATGTCAGTGAGGCAGAACACGTCGCCGGCCGACCCTTACTAGAGACCTGTCCCTGGTTTGATCCGGCACCTTATGAAACCGTGTCGGTGGGACTGTTTCCACCGCTCCAGTTCAAAGGTGGCCCACGAGCTAGGGCCTTTGATTTTTCGCCCTATCAGTCGCGTCCGCCGGTGCTCAGCAAGGTTCCGCTTGTAAAATGGCGTCGAGGCAGCCGGTATCTGCTCTCGACCCACGCCCTGACCCCGACGCCCATCTATCCGATGCTGACGGCGCTGTTGCACTTCAAGTTCCTGAGCGACTTCCCAGCTCAGGTCGCTACAGCGGTAGCCGCCAAGCAGCACCATGGCGGCTCGAAGGAGTACCGCGCCTATGACGATACGCTGCGCGCCAGCGGTGGCCGACTGCGCCTGCACAATGAGGGATCGGTTCGGTTCATCGATAGTGATCAACTGGTGGCCCTGGGCCTTCTGCAAGCCGATGCAGCCTACAACGAATTCCTAGCGGCCCACTAAGCTGAATAGACATTCGCGGTAGGCTCGAGATCGCCGCCAATCAGCCTCGCCGACATCTAGATTATGGGACGGCACCCGATTCTAGCGCCTCGAGGTGATCGCGCACGAGCTTCAGGATGCTGTCTGAACGCTCAGGGTCGGCGACCACCCGGGAAAGCGTAAGCGCTCCAACCATCGCACTGACGGCCACAATAGCGCGCGCCTCGTCCTCATCGAGCGTATGTGCGACCGATGCGATGAAGGCCTCAACCTGCCGCGTCATTTTGGCTCGGGGGCCGTCCTCGGCTCGCGCCGCATCCGAAACGAGCGCGGCTATGGCGCATCCACTATCGCGGGCGTCGCGATGGGCGCGGCTGAGGTACCCACGAACCATGTTTGGGAAATGTGCACGTGAACCGGACGCCTGTGCGTTGGCCTCACCTTCCAGAAGCGCCCGCTCCAGGGCTTCTTCAAGCAGGGCGGAACGGCTCTCGAAGTGGCCGTAGAATCCTCCGTGGGTCAGGCCGACGCTTTTCATTAACGCGCCAACGCTGACCGACTCGAGCCCGTCGCGCCGGATCTGTCGTGAAGCCTCGGCCAGGATGCGTTCACGACTCTCCGCTTTTTCGGCCTGCGAATGTCCCATTGGTGAATCTCCCGGCTTGACGTTCAGAATTATAACCATCATTCTCCTGTATGACAAACATCATGCTGAATGTTGATCGAGAGGGAGTGCGCAATGACCGAATTCAACGTCGCTGAAGGCCGCGTGCGCAGTGAGCGCCACGACCACATTCTCAAAATCGTCATCGACAATCCTGCCAAGAGGAATGCCTTCGTACCCGAGATGATGGCGCAGCTTGCGGCGGCCATGACCGAGCTCGACCGTGACCCGGACCTCTGGGTCGGCGTCCTGTGCGCGGAGGGCGACAACTTCACCGCCGGCCTCGACATGCCGAAGTTCTTTGGCCCCGGCGCGACGCCGACGCCGATCCCTGACGACCACATCGACCCGTTCGGCATGCGCAACCGCTGTCGCAAGCCCGTCGTCACAGCCGTCCAGGGCATCTGCTTCACGGTGGGCATCGAGATGGCGCTGGCCGGCGATATCATCGTGGCGGCCGAGGGCAGCCGCTTCTGCCAGATGGAGGCCAAGCGTGGCATCGCGCCCCTCGGCGGCGCGCACTTCCGTTTCCTCAGCCGTACCGGCTGGGGCAACGCCATGTACCATCTGATGCTCTGCGATGAATTTGGCGCGGCGGAGGCCTATCGCATCGGGCTGGTGCAGGAGGTCACGCCTGCCGGACGGCAGGTCGAGCGGGCTATGGAGATCGCCCGCATCATCGCCGGAAATGCCCCGCTCGGCATCCAGGTGACCAAGGAAGCAGGGCGCAAGTTCATTGAGGCCGGCGAGCAGGCAGCCATCGACATCGTCCCGACCATCCGCCAGCGCGTGATGGGCACCACCGACGCCGCCGAGGGCATCGCCTCCTTCGTTGAACGCCGCGCCGCCGTCTTCCAGGGCCGATAGGCCGCCCTCCCAGCCACAGGAGCCCGGCCATGGCCGCCCTCGACTTCTATTTCGACTATCGTAGCCCCTACGCCCACCAGGCCAGGTCGGCATGGTCGTTCCGGTCAGAAATCCGGCCGTTCGCAGAGGTCTGGTGAAGGGTATGACTGATACGATTGAAAACGCGCCTGACGGCTTTCAACAGCTTCGCGCAATGCTCGAGCGCGGCCTGAGGGCGCCCATGAGCGAGACCCTTGGCTTTCGATTGGTTGAGCTCGAGCGCGGCCAGGTGGTGTTCGAAGGCACGCCCGACCGCAGCGTCTACAACCCGCACGGCGCTGTGCATGGCGGCTACGCAGCGACATTGCTCGACAGCGCCTGCGGCATTGCGGTTCAATCACAGGTCGCAGCCAACAAGGGACACACGACGCTGGAGCTTAAGGTGTCGTACTTGCGTAGCCTGAATGACCGGAGCGGCACCGTGCGCGCAAGGGGCCGTGTCGTTTCGGCGGGTCGGCGCGTGGCTTTCGCGGAAGCGACACTGCACGACGGCGATGGACGGTTGTGCGCAACGGCGACGTCGACGCTGCTGGTGTTTGATGTCGAACCACGCCCGGGCGGCTGATCCCCATCAAGCGCCGATTCGGTGAGATACTTTCAGTCTTCGTCTTCTGACTTGTCGGGGCGAGTATGGGCCGCGATCAGAGCCTCTGCCGCGCCGTGCGCCGCATCCGACGGCCCTTCAGCACCATATATCTGGCGGGCCATAGCAGCCCCTTCCAGCAGGAGCAGCAGGCTGTCGGCCAGCTTCTTAGGCTTGCGCGCGTTCATGGCCCGCGTCAGGTCGCGCAGTCGCTCGCGCACCTGCACCTTGTGCGTAACCGCGACCTTGCGGCCAGCGTGCTTGCGCGCCGGATATTCAACGGCGGTGTTCGATAGGGCGCAGCCCCGTTCGTCGTCCGAATTCAAAGCCTCGAAAGCCGCCAGGAGCTGCGCCTTGGGATCATTGGGATGTTGGCCGACCCCCGCCTCCAGCGCCGTCCAGACCGCCTCGGCGCGCGCGGTCATCCAGGCTGCGATCAGGCCATCCTTAGACCCGAACGCGCGATAGAGCGTCGGCTTGGTGGTTGCCGCCCGCGCGACGATCTCGTCGACGCCGATGGCGCGGGATCCCTCAGTTCCGAACCGCGCGTTCGCAACGGCTAGGATGCGGTCTGCGGCCCTGGGGGCGTCTGATCTCGGTCTGGCCATCTGAGTGCCTTTCGTAAAGCACCCGATCTAAGCCGTGCCGTACCGCTAAGTCACGTTATTCTCGAGAAACCCTACGATGGGCGCTTCTCTATCCTGACGTCATCACGCTATGTGCCGCGGATGATCGACCTTAAGGCCCACAAACCGCGCCCACGCCGCATCCCCCTGCCCTCGCGCGGCGGCGAGATGGCGGTTCTGGAGTTCGGCCCGGAAGATCGCGCGGTAGATATCGTCTTCTCCCACGCCAACGGCTTCAACAGCCGGACCTATCGCGGTCTCCTCGCGCCGCTGGCCGACAAGCTACGCATTCTCGCCGTCGATATGCGCGGTCATGGCCTCTCGACCCTCCCCGCAGAGCCGCAAGCCTTGGCCGACTGGTACGACTACCGTGATGACTTGCTGGCGCTGATCGAGGCCGGCACCACTGCGCCAGTAACCCTATCTGGCCACTCGATGGGCGGGGCGGCCAGCCTACTCGCGGCGGCTGCGGTGCCCGAACGGGTCAAGGCCCTGGTGCTGTTCGACCCGGTGTTCGTGGATCCCGGACAGATCGCGTCGAACGAACGGCCTAACACACTGGCTGAAGGCGCAGCGCGGCGGCGCGCGAGGTTTCCCAGCCGCGACGCCGTCATCGCGGCCTACACCGGGCGGGGTGCGTTCCGGAGCTGGCAGCCGGAACAACTGGCCGACTATGTCGAAGGCGGCTTCATCGCGACCGACGACGGCGAGGTCACCCTAGCCTGCGCCCCCGCCTGGGAAGCCGCCAACTTCCGCACCCACGGATACGATGCCCTCGCCGCGTTCCAGACGACCACCTGCCCGATCCACATCTTCCGCGCCGAGCACGGATCGACGGCGCGTCTGGACAGCTATGCCGATGAGCTGAAGGCCATGGGCCGGGTCACCGTCGAGACCGTTCCGGGCACGACACACTTCCTGCCGATGGAACGGCCGGATGTGGTGCAGACCGCGCTGGCTAAAGGCTGAGTCAGCCAAGGTAAGCACCTCCTCGCCCCCTGGGCGCAGCCCAGAGTGGGAGAGGGTTGGGAGAGGGCCGGGGGTGTGCAACCGGGATGATGGCTGACAGATCAGACCGGGCTGACACCTGACACATTTTGCTGAGGTGGGGTTTCCGGCGCGTAGCGTAGCCTATGGCGGA
>JAYTWT010000475.1:0-2952 GCA_043743295.1 Alphaproteobacteria bacterium
GCGCGACCACGCGGTTCGAAGCCGAGATCGCGCCGCTTCGCCGCAGTACCGCCGTCATAAAGGCAGCGTCAGCCTCTTCCAGGTTGCGCGGGAGGGACAGATGCTCGTTCGACTGGACCATGAAGCACTCCAAAACCCCGCGTTTCCTGCTAGAAGCGCGGCTGGACGACCGTTGCCGTAGTCTTGGGGGGACGCAGGCTTTGACACCATGGGCTCAAACCGATGGTTTGCCGATGAATGGCCGATGACGAACTCAGGCCTGCTGGCTAACGCGACGGATTTCCAGATCGGCGGTTTGAAGGTTCGGCCTTCAATGCGTGAGGTTGTGGGGCCCAAGGGCACTGAACTGTTGGAACCTCGCATCATGCAGGTGCTGGTCGTGCTGGCGGGACGCCGGGGCGCGGTGGTGTCGCGCGGCGAGCTGATCCAGGCCTGCTGGCACGGGCGGACGGTTGGGGACGATGCCATCAACCGCTGCATCCAGGCGCTTCGGCGACTGGGTCAGGCTTCGGCCGGCTTTTCGATCCACACGATCAAGCGGGTGGGCTACCGGCTGGACGCAGCTACAGGCCACGGTGCTATCGATCCCGTCCTGGCGGTGCTGGCCTTCGACAACCTGTCGGGCGATCCTGACATGGCCTGGTTCTCGGACGGCCTGTCGGTGGAAATCATCCAGACGGTGGCCCAAAGTTCCGACGTGAAGGTCATCGGCCACGGGTCGAGCTTTCAATTTCGAGGCGCTGACAAGGCCAGTCGCGATGTGGCCACCCAGCTAGGGGCCACGCATATTCTGGATGGGTCGGTGCGCCGCTCCGGCTCACGCCTGCGCGTCTCGGCCCATCTGGCTGAAGGCTCGAGCGGGATCGCCCTTTGGTCCATGACCTTTGAGCGCGAGGCCACCGACGTGTTCGCGGTGCAGGACGAGATCGCGGGCGCGGCGGCGGCGGCGTTGCGGTCGGCGTTCGCACCCGTCCAGCCCAAGGCGACGATCGATCCGGCCATCTATGACCTCTACCTTCGAGCGCGCAGTCCGCTGGGTGGCCTGGCTGGATCATCGGACGAGGGTCAACAGGCGCGATCGCTTGAACTGTTGGACGCCGTGACGGCTGTTGCGCCCAACTTCGCGCGGGCCTGGGGGGAATTGGCGATGCGCCGTGCCGTCTGCCTCCGGCGGTTCGACCGCGCCCGGTTTCCGGGCCTGACGTCCGCCAGTGCGGTCGAGGCGGCGGAAACAGCGTTGCGCTTAGATCCTGGCCTCGGACTGCCGCACCAAGCGCTGAGCTACCTCGCGCCGCCCGCCGCCTATGCAGAGCGCGAGACCCTGCACCGCCGCGCCCTGGCCGCCGCGCCGCACGATCCGGAGGTGTTGAACCTGGCCGGGCAGTTCTACGCCGAGGTCGGACGGCTCTCTGAGGCGTTGGATCATGCCGGCAGGGCCGCCGAGCTGGACCCGCTCTACTGGCCCGCCGCCCATTGGCATGCCGGTTTGCTGGGCGCGCTGGGCCGTCACGCTGAGGCGCGCGCGCTTTGGGACGCCGCGCTTGAACTCTGGCCCGACGTTGAGGCGCTGGCCGGTGAAGCTATGGCCGATGCGGCCAACGCTGGGGACTGGGACCGCCTGGAGGACCTAGCCGAGGGTGCTCGTCGACGGGGCCTCGAGAGCCCTCGCCTGCAGACGTTCATCGACGTTCAGCGCAGCCGGCGCACACCGGGTGCCGAAGTCCTACACGCCCTTCGCGCACGCGTGTCGGAGAGGTTCGCGGAGGATGGCCAGGCCTCGCTCGTCGATCTTGGCCAGCTCGTTGTCTTGGGTGCCGCCGACGAGGCCTTTGACGTCGCCGAGCGTAGCTCGTTCGCCCACCTGTTCGAACCCGGCACCCAGATGCAAGCTAGCGCTTGGGCCCCAGCGTTCATTTTCATCGCCGCCAACCGCCAGATGATTGCCGACCGACGCTTTGTCCGGCTCTGCGCCAGGTTGGGGCTGGCAGACTATTGGGCCAGCTCCGGCCACTGGCCCGACTGCGCCGATGATCCCGAGCTCGGCTACGACTTCCGGGCGGAGTGCCGGGCATTGACCTTATCCACGTTGAATGGAACATTAGAAGAACATTGAAAGTCAACCCTGCCGTAAACCGTGGTTGACAAGTTGCAAGTATGTCTCCCATGGTTGACGCATGATCGAAATTCGGCAAACGCCGGGCTTCGAGAACTGGCTGGCGGCGCTGCGAGACGTCAAGGTAAGAGCTATTGTCCTTGCACGTCTCGCTCGGATCGAGATTGGGAAATTCGGTGATAGCCGCTCGGTAGGCGGACGGGTCTCGGAGCTACGGATCGATTTCGCACCGGGCTACCGCGCCGATTACACGCGCGGGGGTTCGCAGGTGGTGCTCATGCTCGGCGGTGGCGACAAGTCGACCCAGATGAGAGATATCGCGAAGGCTCAAGCGATGGCGGTGGAGATTTCGGAATGACACTGAAGACCACGCCATTTGACGCTGCCGCCTATCTGGACACGGCGGAGAGCATAGAATTCTTCTTGGAAGACGCCTTCGAGGACAGTGATCCGGCATTCATAGCCCATGCGATCGGCATCGTCGCCCGCGCCAAGGGCATGACGCAGCTGGCCGCCGACACCGGCCTGACCCGTCAAGCCCTCTACAAAGCGCTGAGCGCCGAGGGCAATCCGGAGTTCGCCACGGTGCTGAAAGTGGCCAACGCCCTGGGGTTCAGGTTGAAGCCGCAGCGGTTGCCGGCGGCGGAGTAGGCCGGGTCGTCGTCGCAGGACCTACGCCGCGAACAGAGGAAGACGCGCTTGAAAGCCGTTTCTGAGATCAACCGAGCGGGTTGGAACCGCAGGGTCGAGGACGGGGATGTCTGGACCCTCCCCGTCTCGCCTGAAGACACTGAGCGCGCCCGATCCGGCGACTGGTCCGTGGTTCTGACCCCCAACAA
>JAYTWT010000476.1:0-3669 GCA_043743295.1 Alphaproteobacteria bacterium
TGGGTCAGGCGGATGTCATCGGCCACATCGGCGACCATGGCGCGGATCAGAGCGCCAAACCCGGCAGCCACGAAGCCGCTGGCGAAATAGGCGACGGCAGAGGGCACAAACGCGGCTTTCGGCAGCCAGAGCAGGCTGATCAGCGAGACGCTGTAGACCGCGCTAGCGACCATTGCGGCCCGGTGCTTGCCGATGCGGGTCGCCAGCCATCCGGTTATTGGTGCGCCGAACAGGCCCGCCAGGATATAAACCGCCAGTAGCAGATTGGCCTGACCGGTGGTGAACAGCATCCGATCACGGCTGAAGAACAAGAAGAGGGCCGCCATCCAGCCAGGGCCTAGGGCCAGGCACAAGTCTGCCAGCAGGATGCGCGCCATACTGCCGTGGCCGATGAGTTCCAAATAGTCCCGCAGGCGGAACGGTTGGCCGGGGGCTTCCGGCGCGATGGTTTCAGGCGTGCGCCAGACCACCAGACCGACGGCGGCGGGGATCAGGAAGATCACGTACCAGACCATAGCCCGCACGCCTTCAGAGTCGCTGTAGCCCAAGTTCTCCATGACTACAGGAATCACCAAGACACCTAGGCCGCCGATTACGCCGACGCCGCCCATGATGCCGAAGATGCGGGCGCGGGCGTTGTAAGTGGTGGCCAGGGTCGCTGCCCAAGCGGTGTGGGACAGCAGAAGGGTCGACAGCCCTAAGTACATCACCAGCAGCCAGGTGATCAGATAGACCTCGCCGACCCCCTGACGCGCATTGGTCAGCATGTAGAGGCCAACCAGCATCAGCGGCGCGCCGATCAGGGTCCAGACCCGGAACCGGCCCCAACGTGTGCGAGTGCGGTCCATGGCTAGACCCAGCATCGGCTCAATGGGAATGTCGATCATCCGGCAGAGGCCGAAAATGGCCCCGACCGTGGCCAGGGGTACACCAATGCTGGCGGCGAAATAGGGCGGCAGGTGGACCGTCAGCGCCAGGACGATTGCGGCCAGCGGTAGGCTGGTGGCCGAGAACGTAAGTGTTCGGCCCAGTGAAAGTGGGGCGTCAGGTGCGGCCTTGGTCATTCTCTCTCCCGAAACGCCGCGCCTCTCGAGGGCGTGTGCGCAATATCTGATGGACTATGCTGGTTTGTTGGCGGGGGCGAGATCCTCGCCGGTCAGGCTCTCCATGGCCGCGCCTGGATCTACCAGCGCGTCCTGCTCGTCCAGCTGGCGACGGATCTCGGCATGGCGCTGCGCTGTCAGATTGTAGCCAATGAAACAGGCCCCCGCGATCATCACAAAGAAGATCGGGCCGATAATGTAGGCCAGCTCTAGGCCCCGAATGGCCTCCGGTGTGTTCACTGACCCTGCCTTGGCTTGGTAGCCTACGGCGGCCAATACGCTGAAGGTCAGGATGATCGAGCTAGCGGTGGCCAGCTTCGTGGTCGCCGTGGTCATGGCGTACATCAGCCCCATCCACTCGCGGCCGCTCTCCAACCGGATCTCATCGGCAATGTCGGCGGTGATCGCGCGGATCATCACGGTGAAGCCTGCCGCCATCGCGCCCACCAGGAACATGGCCAGCGCAAAGATCAGGAATTCGCCCTTGGGCATGGTCGGCAGCAGGATCAGGCCCAGGGAATAGACGGTCGTGTTCACCATCAGCGCCCGATGCTTGCTGAGCTTGTTGGCCAGCCAGGCGGCCAGCGGCGCGCCGACAAAACCCGCGCCGATATAGATCATCAGCAAGAGGTTGGCCTGCGCCAGCGTAAAGCCCAGGCTGTCGGTGAAATAGAACAGATAGATCGCTGCCATCCACCCGGGGCCGAGCGTTACAAACAGGTCCGCCGCCAGTAGACGCAGGATATTGGGCCGGGTCAGCAAGGCCCAATAGTCCTTCAGCTCGAAGCGCGTAGCCTTGTCGCTGGCGACCTTTTCCGGTGAGGCCAGCACCACCAGCAGCGTGGACAGACCTGTCGCGCCGATGATGAACCAGATCATCGCCTGAACACTCTTGGCGTCGGTGGCCCCCTTGGAAGTCAGGAATACCGGGATAAGCAGCACGAACATGGCGCCGATCACACCAAGCCCGGTGATCGCTCCGAACACCCGCGAGCGCTCTTTGTAGGTCGGTGCGATCCGACCGGCCCAGGCCAAGTGCGAGAGGTAGACACCAGAGTATCCGATGTACATCACCAGAAGCCAGCCGAAGAGATAGCCCTGACCTACGCTCTCCCGCGACATCAGCAGCATGTAGAGCGCAAACATCAGGATAGGCGCGCCCAGGGCCATCCACACCCGGTACCGGCCAAATCTGGTGCGGGTACGATCCATCGCCAGGCCGAGGGCGGCGTCGATCGGAATATCTACGAAACGAACCAGTGCGAATGCCGCTCCGACGACGGTCAGCGAAAGGCCCAGCTCGCTGGCAAAGTAACGTGGCAAATGCACACTGATCGCGAGTGACAGCGCCGCGATCGGAATCTGGCCACAGGCAAAGATCAGGACGGCAGGGAGCGAAAGAGGGCCATTTGCTGCGACCGTGTTGCCGTTTGACACCGTGACCTGCTCCTACGCCTGCGCCTCTCAGTGGACGCTGCAGGGAGTTAGGCGCAGGCCCCGTAAAAGGCGCAAGCGGATTTCGATTACAAACTGGAAAAGCGGGGGCGCTTACCTTCGGTGCGCTACGCCCTCCGCCTTACCCGCCCTGCATCTTGCGGAAGAATTTCGCGCTCTGTTCGCCGCCGGTGAAATAGGCCTTCTGGCCCGCCTCATCGGCAATCTTGGCCCAGTTGTCGCGGACGCCCTCGACGCTGGCTCCGTGGCCCAGATAGACGCCTTCGGTCTCCACGATTCGGCTCAGAGCAAAGGCGCCTGCACCGGCGGTCATGATCGCGCCGGTCGGCGCGTCTTCGGAGCACAGGAACACCACACCTGGTGTCACGAATTCGGGCTTGAGCTGCTCAAGGATCTCGGGCGGCATCAGGTTCTCGGTCATCCGCGTCGCGGCGACGGGTGCGATGGCGTTGACATGGATATTGTTCTTCTGGCCCTCGAGCTTCAACGTGTTCATGAAGCCGATCAGACCCAACTTGGCGGCACCGTAGTTCGTCTGGCCGAAGTTGCCATAGAGCCCGGACGAGGAGGTGGTGACCACGATCCGCCCGTAATTCTGCGCGCGCATGATTTCCCAGACCGCCTTGGCCGGCTTGACGGTGCCGAACAGGTGGACGTCGACCACCACGCTGAAGTCGCCGAACTCCATCTTGGCGAACGATTTGTCGCGCAGGATACCCGCGTTGGCGATCAGGACGTCGATGCGGCCCCAGGCGTCCATGGTCTCGTTGACCATTCGGGCCACACCGGCGTCATCGGTAACGGAAGAGCCGTTAGCCATGGCCTCGCCACCCGCCGCCTTGATCTCCTTGACGATCTTCTCGCCCTCTTCGCGCGACGCGCGCGCATTTACGGCGACTGCCGCGCCGCCCGCCGCTAGCGACAGCGCAATCGAGCGGCCGATATTGCGCGTGGCGCCTGTCACCAGCGCGACCTTGCCCTTGAATTCTTTGCCCGGCTGCAGCGCAGCGTCCTGGATTGCCATGTGTTTCTCCTCGTTTGAATTTGATGATTTTTTACGCAGCGCGCAGTCTACAGTGAACGCGCCGTTGCTACCACGCGGTCAGTCGAT
>JAYTWT010000477.1:0-1844 GCA_043743295.1 Alphaproteobacteria bacterium
GTGGAGGAGCAATAGACCAGCCGCTCAAACCGCCCGGCTCGGAGAATTTCGTTCAGCAGGCTGACGTGGGCTTCGACAGTATCGAATGGGCGGAGGTCGTAGTCGGCGGTGAGGCCCGCGCAGTAGTAGACGACGCCGAGATCACGGATCAGCAGGTCTGGATCGCCTTTGGCCGGCGTCCACAGCGCGTGACCTTCCTCCGCTAGCCGTCGGCTGAGCCGGCTGCCGACGAACCCCCGGGCGCCAATCACGGTGACGTTCATCCGCCGCGCTCGCCGATGCGCTTGGCCGGCACGCCGCCATAGATGGCATAGGCCTCGACCTCGCCGCGCACCACGGCACCCGCCGCAATCACCGCGCCCTTGCGGATAACAGCGCCGTCCAGCACCACGACGCCGGAGCCCAGCCAGACGTCATCCTCAATGATGATACCGCCCTTGGAAGGTTGGAACCCCTGATCCTTGATCATCCGGGTCCGGTCGGCGATGGCGTGGTTGGTGGGGGCAAGGGTGCAGTTGGCGGCGATGGCCACGCCCTCGCCGATCGTGACGCCGTTGCCGGTGTAGATCACCGTGCCGGAATTGATCGCCGTATCCGCGCCGATCACCACATCGCCGGAGCCGCCGGTCGGCTTGATTTTCACAAAGCTGTCGATCATCACCCTCGGCCCGATCTGGATCAACGTGCCGCGCACCGAGGCCTCGATGTCCGCCATCGCCGAGATCCGGGCCGTGGGGTCGATCTTAAGCATCGCGGTCCTTAAGCATCGACGTCAGCGTAGGCCGCATCGGCGGGCGACATCAATGTCGGCGACATCGGCCAGGCGATGGCGAAGGCCGGATCATTCCAGCGGACCCCGGCGGCATGGCCGGGAGTGAAGGCAGGGGCGATCTGGTAGAGGACGTCGGTGTGCGGTTCCAAGGTCAGGAAACCGTGGGCCACACCCTGCGGGATATAGACCCCCCGCAGGGTGTTGGCCGAGAGTTCTGCGGCGGTCCAGCGGCGATACGTCGGGCTGGCGGGGCGCAGGTCCACCGCCACGTCGAAGATCCGGCCCCGCACGGCGCGCACCAGCTTGGTCTCGGCGTGGGGGGCTTTCTGGAAATGTAGACCGCGCAGAGTGCCGACATCAGGGTTGGTCGACAGGCTGGTCTGGACGGGTTCGAATGGGATGCCAGCGGCGGCAAATTCCTGGGGGCAATGCAGGCGCGCGAACCCGCCGCGTTCGTCCGTGTGCGGATCGGCCTCTACGATCACCACGCCGGCGATGTCGGTGGCCAGGAAGCGCATCAGTCCAGCACGCGCGTGGTGGGCGAGGCGATCACAAACTTACCGCCCCAATCGGCGATGAAGGCTAGTTGGCGGGTGATCTCGTCCTTCAGGTTCCAGGGCAGGATCAGCACATAGTCGGGGCGCGCGAGCCGCACCGCATCGGGGCTACGGATCGGCACATGGCTGCCGGGCAGGTGACGGTCTTGCTTGGCGGGGTTGGCGTCATAAGCCTCGATGATGTCGTCGCGCGTGGTGCCGCAGTAGTTGAGGAAGGTGTTACCCTTGGCCGCCGCGCCATAGGCGGCGATGACCTTGCCGTCGTCCTTGGCGGTGCGCAGGAAGGTCTGGAAACTGTCACGGACCGCTTCGACCCGGGCGGTGAATCCGTCGTAGGTTTCCGCCTTGCCTAGGCCGGCGGTCGCCTCGGTGGCACGCAGGGTTCGTAGGGCCTCGGTTTCCTGGTGGCCGGCGGCATCGCGGCAGCAGAACAGCCGCAGGGAACCGCCATGTGTGGTCAATAGTTCAACATCGAAGGGTCTTAGGCCATTGGCCCGCAGCACCTGTTCCACCGC
>JAYTWT010000478.1:0-11377 GCA_043743295.1 Alphaproteobacteria bacterium
TGACCCCGCAGGCGCGAGAGGCCTACCTCTATGCTCGCAATCGTACCAACCAGGCCCCGCGCGAGCGCTTCACAGATGCCGCCAAGGCGTTCGCCAATACCATGGCCCTGGAGCGCAAGTTCGCCGCCGCCGGGGGCCTGTTGGTCGCAGGCCCCGACCCCACCGGCAACGGGGGCGTAATCCCCGGGTTCGGCGACCACCGGGCGATTGAGCTCTTGGTCGAGGCCGGGTTCACGCCACTGGAGGCGATCCGGATCGGCACGCTGAACGGTGCCGTCTATCTGGGCCTCGCCGACCGGATCGGCTCCATCGCCACCGGAAAAAACGCCGACCTGATCGTTGTCAGGGGCGACCCCTCGAAGGCAATCAATGACATCGAGAACGTCGCCATCGTGTTCAAGGACGGCGTCGGCTACGACCCGGACAAGCTCCTGGAGTCCGTTCGCGGACGCTACGGCCAATATTGAAATCTCGGCCTTGAAATCCTGTCCGGACAGAATTTGGCTTGTGCGACGGGCCGGACTGCGGATTCACTTCGGCGCATGGCTGACCTCAGACCCTTGAAGAAGAGCGAAACGCTCGAAGTCCGCATCCCCTACGCGACCAAGGAAGCCTTCATGGCCCGATGTCGGGCGGAGGGCCGCTCGGCCAGCGAGGACGTTCGGAGGTTCATCGAGACGCGGCTTGGGCCGCCTCCGCCCACGCGCCGCACCCTGCCCTATCTAGCCGCAGGATTGATCGCCGCCGCCCTGGCCGCCGCCGCTGCGCCATCCTTGGCTCAGGCTGGCATCGTCGGCCGCCTGACCTTCGAGCGCCTCGACCGCAACGGCGATGGGGTCATCACCCGGGAAGAGTTTCAACGTTAGACACCCTCAATCCACGCCCTTGAACATCCGCCCGGGATCAAAGCGCGTCACCCACGTCCACGGCTTGAACAGCGACGCACCGCCGGTCCAGGAAACCAGCACGATCCGCACCTTGCCCAGGATGTTGTCCTCGGGAATGAACCCCACGCCCAGTTCGGCCGGCGGCCAGCGGCTATCCAGCGAGTTGTCACGGTTGTCACCCATCGCGAAATAGTGGGCCTCCGGCACGATGAAGACCTCGGTATTGTCGCCGGGGTGATCAGTGGAGCGGTCAAAGGTCAGGTAACGATGCTTGCCATAGGTTTCCCAGTAGCGCCCGACGGTAACGTCCGGGGAGTCAGGGTCCTGGGTCTCACCGGCGGCGACCCTGGGGATCGCGGAATCGTTCACATAGACCAAGCCGTTCCGGACCTGAATGCGATCGCCGGGCAGGCCGATGATCCGCTTGACGTAGGTCTCTGAGATATCGCGCGGCAGGTGGAAGACCACGACATCGCCGCGTTCCACCGGCTTGCCCTGGAACCGGCCCTGCGGCAACGGCGGCGTGAAGGGGATGGAATGGCGGCTCCAGCCGTAGTCGAATTTGGTCACCAGGATATAGTCACCGGTCAGCAGGTTCGGCTCCATCGAGGCGGAGGGAATGGTGTTGGGCTGAAACAGCACCACGCGCAGAACCAGCGCGATCAACAGGGCGATCACCAGGGTCTTGACGGTCTCAACCACCTCCGCGCCGAAACTCTTGGGCGGTGGATCGGACTCTAGGGGTGCGTTCGATGAGGAGGGCTGAGCGTCGGTCATGCCCCGGTGTCGCCCCAACCGCTGGATCGATCAATCAAGAAGCTGTCCGGACAGCTGATTTGGTGCCCGGACAAGACCTCACACCAGTGCCTCGAATTCGTCCACCAGCCGTTCCAATTGCTTCATGCCCGCCGCCCAGAACGCCTTTTCGCGCGGGTTCAAACCGAAAGCAGCCAGGGCCTCGACGTAGGTGACCGTACCGCCGGCAGCCAGCAGCTTCTCATAGGCCGGGACGAAGGCGACGGGATCTTCGCGGCGCTTTTCCATCAGACCGCGCACCAGCAGGTCACCGAACGCATAGGCATAGACGTAGAACGGCGCGTGGACGAAGTGGCTGATATAGGCCCAATAAGGCGCATAGCCCTTACCCAGCCGCACCGCGGGACCCAGGCTCTCGCTCATCACCGCCATCCAGATGTCGCCGATCTCGTCAGCGGACACTTCGCCATTTTGCCGTGCGTCGTGGAAGCGGGTCTCGAAGCGGTGGAAGGCGATCTGGCGGACAACAGTGTTGATCCCGTCCTCGATCTTGCCGGCCAGTAACCCGCGTTGCTCAGCAGGCGAGGCCTCCGCCAGCAGTTTCTCGAACACCAAGCCCTCGCCGAAGATCGAGGCGGTCTCGGCCAGGGTCAGCGGGGTATCGGCGAGCAGCGTCCCCATCGGCTGGCAAAGGGTCTGATGTACGGCATGGCCCAGTTCATGCGCCAGGGTCAGCACATCGCGCCGCTCACCCATGTAGTTCATGAACACGTAAGGATGGCGGTTGGCGGTCACCGGGTGGGCGTAGGCACCAGATTGTTTGCCGGGCTTGGGGCGCGCGTCGATCCAGGGCTGATCGAAGAAGGTCCGCGCCGTTGTGGCGAAGCTGGGTGCCAGCGCGTGAAAACTATCCAACACGATAGCCTTCGCCTCGTCCCAGCCGTAGGTGCGCGGGGCGGCTTCATCCAGCGGGCAGTTACGGTCCCAGTGGTCCAGCACCGTCTTGCCCAACACCTTGGCCTTCAGGCGATAGTAGCGGTGGCTGACGCTGGCATAGCCCTCGACAACGGCCGCCTCCAGGGCGGCTACAGCGTCAGCATCGACCTCATTGGCCAAGTGCCGCGAGGCTGCGGGCGAGGCGTACTTGCGCCAGCGGTCCTCAACCTGTTTCTCAAACGCCAGGGTGTTCAGAGACAGCGCCAGGGTCGGCGCGCGCTCTGCCAGCGCTTTCGAAAGTGCCAAGGCCGCCACCTTGCGCCGCGCAGAGTCTGGATCGGACAGGCGATTTAGGGCTTCAGCCAGGGTCAGGGTCTGGCCGGTGATGCGGACCGTAAGGCCCGCCAGGGTGTCATCGGTCAATCGGCTCCAGTTGGCGACGCCCGGCGCCTTGTCGATCAGCAAGCGCTCCAGGTCGGGCGACAGCTCGTGCGGGCGGGCGGCGCGCACCCGGCGCAACCAGGGCCGCCATCTCTGGGCGTCAGGATGGGCCCGAAGCGCAGCCTCCAACTCCACATCATCCAGCTGGTTGATCTCCAGCGTGAAGAACAAGCTGAGCTGAGCGATTTGCGAGGCGCGGGTGCGCAAGTCGCCCTCGAATTTAGCCCAGGCCGGATCGTCGCGCTGGGTCGAGGCCGACAGCGAGCCGAACGCGCCGACGCCCCACATGGCGTTGGTGGCGTCTTCATAAAGCTGGATGCCGTGGTTGATGATCCGGCCAAGTTCCGCCGGTTTGGCGCGGGTGGCCAGCATCCGGCCTTCCAGCTTGGCCAGTTCGCGGTTGAGCCGCTCGGATTCGGCCAGATCCGCCTCGATCTTGGGATCCCTGCGATCAGTATAGAGGTCGTCCAGCCGCCACTGCGGCAGGGTGTCAGTTTTGAAGGGTGCGTTCATGGCCTGACGTTAGCCGATCTGACACCCAGCGCGAAAGGTACCGCCTTAGACGACGGCGCCCATCGACGCCTGGGCCTGCGTCGGGATCGGTCTCAGGCCCGCATAGGCCTGAGCCAAACGCTGGACGGCTTCGGTCAGATCCTCCGGCGCCAGAGTAAAGGGAATGCGGACAAACCGATCAAATGCCCCATCGACGCCGAACCGCGTGCCCGACGCGATGCGGACACCGAACCGCTCCGAGGTGGCCGCCAGCGCTGTCGACACCGGCAGCGGTAGTTCGGCCCAGAGCGACAGGCCGCCAGGCGGAGCGGAAACCCGCCAGTCGGGCAACCTCGCCGCCAGAGCACTCACCAAGTGGTCACACCGCTCACGCAGCAACGCCCGGCGCGCCGTCAGATGCGCCGCATCGTCGCTCAGCATGTAGACAGCGGCCAGTTGCTCCAGCAGCGGACTGCCCAGATCGATGGACGCGCGGCGTGGGATCAGCGCCTGGATGGTGGGCACATCCGCCCGGATCCAGCCCAGCCGCAGCCCGCCCCAAAAGCTCTTGCCCATGGAGCCCAGTCTGACCAGCGAGTCCGAAGGCTCGTCGAACCCATAGGGATCAGTCGGCCCACTCTGCCACAGGTCGATAAGCGTCTCGTCGAAAATCACGGTCGTGCGCGTCTGGGCGGCGGCATGGGCGATGACCGCGCGGGTCTCTAGATCCATCCAGCGGCCCGTCGGATTGTGGAACTCTGGGATCAGATAGGCCAGGCGCGGCGCGCTTTGACGCAGAGCCGCCGCAACGCCCTCGGCGTCCCAACCCTCGCCCGGCAGACCCACCGGCACCGCGCGACATGACGCGCGCTGGATGGCGTCGATGGCGTGAGGATAGGTCGGGTGATCGATCACCACCCGGTCGCCGGGACCGGCCAGCAGGCGGATCATCAGCGCCAGGCCATGCTGGGCGCCGCTGGTGATCATGATCTGGTCGGGCGTGGTCGGCAGGCCACGCTGCGAATACCGCTCCGCTAGTACCTGTCGCAGTTCCAAGAGACCGTGCACGCCATAGCCGTGCAGCGGCAGATGCGCCGGAAGCCGTGATAACGCCGCAACGAAAGCGGGATGCACCACGTCGCCCGCCGGCGGGGCGGCCATGGTCAGGTCCAACAGCCCCTCGTCGGGTATGTCGGTCAGCGTCGAGGCGCTGCGCTCGCCCGGTCCGGCGGGCAGGCGGGTCCGCGCGCCAGCGCCCTGGCGGCGATCCAAAAACCCATCATCACGGAGTTGGGCGAAGGCGGCGGTGACGGTCGTCCGACTGACCTCCAACACCTGCGCCAACTCGCGCTCGCCCGGCAGCACCACATCCAGCGGCAGCCGCCCATCTAGGATCAGCAGGCGCAGGCTGTCGGCCAGCTGGCGATAGGCCGGCCCTACTCGCCCGCCGCGCCAAGCGCCGAGCAAACGAACCAGCGATGCAGGACCAAGTCGGCGTGGGCTCATGAGTGCGCCTCCCTTTCCACGCCACGTTCGCAGAACTGGCTCTATTTTCAAGGTCCACTTAAGGGCATCTGGCCGGAAATGATGATCCGCCGTCTGCCCCAACTGTTTCTCGGCCTCGCGCTCTACGGGGCGTCCATGGCCCTTATGCTGCGCGCAACGCTCGGGCTCGATCCCTGGGATGTGTTCCATCAGGGCCTCAGCGGTCGCGTAGGCTTCTCCATCGGCATTGTCGTCAATCTCGTGGGCCTGTGCGTGCTGCTACTCTGGATTCCGCTACGCCAGAAGCCGGGCATCGGCACCATAGCCAACGTCGCGATGATCGGAACCTCCATGGACCTGACGTTGGCGGTGCTGCCGCCGATCACCGGATTGCCGCTGCAGATCGCCGCGCTGATCGTCAGCGTCGTGGCCAATGGCTTGGCCGGCGCACTTTATATCGGGGCAGGCCTTGGCCCCGGTCCTCGCGACGGGCTGATGACCGGCTTAGCGCGTCGCACAGGCTGGTCCCTCCGCCTGGTCCGGACCGGCATTGAGCTCGTCGTGCTGGCCGCAGGTTGGGCGCTGGGTGGAACCGTCGGGGTCGGCACCGTGCTCTACGCCTTCGCCATCGGCCCGATGGTGCAGACGTTCCTGCCCTGGGTCGCCATCCCGCCCTCCGCGCCTAACACCTTGGAAAGCATGCCTGTTAAGCGCTGACGAACGTCTCCGAAACTCGCCCTTTACCACCGTCCTGTATCAATCAGGGACAACAAGAAGGCCTCGCCACTGAGCGAGCGTCCAAATTCGGTGGGTGTTTTCATATGACCAAAACGGTCCTGGTCGTCGATGACGATCCTACTCAGCGACGCCTGATCCAGGCCGTCCTGGAACGCGATGGTTTTGCCGTCGCCCACGCCCAGAGCGGCGATGAGGCGATGCAGCACTTGATCTCGGGCGCCGCGGTTGACGTGGTCCTACTGGACCTGATGATGCCCGGCATCACGGGTCAGGACACTCTGGTCGAAATGCGCGCACGCGGGTTTCACCAGCCGGTGATCGTGCTGACCGCCACCGGTGGTATCGAGACCGTGGTCAAGGCCATGCAGTCCGGGGCCTGCGACTTCTTCGTCAAGCCGGCCAGCCCCGAGCGCATCACCGTTTCGATCCGCAACGCGCTGTCCATGGGCGACCTCAAAGGCGAGGTCGAGCGGCTGAAGAAGCACGCCACCGGCCGCACCTCGTTCAAGGACCTGATCGGCGACTCCCCCGCTATGACCCTGGTCAAGCGGCTGGGCGAACGGGCCGCGAAATCCTCGATCCCCATCCTGATCACCGGCGAAAGCGGCGTTGGCAAGGAAGTGATTGCCCGCGCGGTGCACGGCTCGTCTGACCGCTCCGGCAAGCCGTTCGTCGCGGTCAACTGCGGTGCCATTCCGGAGCACCTGGTCGAGAGCATCCTGTTCGGCCACGAAAAGGGTAGCTTCACCGGCGCCTCCGACAAGCACCTGGGCAAATTCCAGGAGGCCAACGGCGGCACCCTGTTCCTCGACGAGGTGGGCGAACTGCCCCTCGACGTTCAGGTCAAGCTGCTGCGCGCTCTGCAGGAAAGCGAGATCGACCCGATTGGCGCCAAGCGCTCCATTAAGGTCGACGTCCGCATCGTCTCCGCCACCAACCGCGACTTGAGCCAAGCTGTCGCCCAGAGCCGGTTCCGTGAAGATCTCTACTATCGCCTCAACGTCTTCCCCATCGAGGCTCCAGCCCTGCGTGAGCGCAAGGAGGATGTCCCGGCCCTGCTGGAATGCTTTGTGCGTCGCTTCAACGTGGAGGAAGGCAAAGCGGTGGTCGGCGTCAGCCCCGAGACCCTGGCCTATCTCACCGCCTTCGACTGGCCGGGCAATGTCCGCCAGCTGGAAAACGCGGTCTATCGAGCCATCGTGCTGGCCGACGCGCCCTATCTACAACCCCATGATTTCCCTGCGATCTCCGGCGTCGCCGCGCCGCCGCCGGAGTACGTGGCCGCAACCCCCGGCCCTGTGCCCAGCTTCAGCGAGCTGGCCCAGCCGCATGCCGACACGCCCGTGCGCTTCCTGGATGCGCGCGGCCATCTGCGCACCCTGGAAGAGATCGAGCGCGACCTGATCCAGCTGGCCATTGAGGTCTACGCCGGGCACATGAGCGAGGTGGCCCGCCGCCTCGGCATCGGTCGCTCGACCCTCTATCGCAAGGTCCGCGAGCAGGGCCTCGACGGCCTGCTGAAGGGTGAGGATGCCGAGGTCGAGGACGTGGCGGCCTAACCGCCACTAAGCGTCACCGGCGGGCTTGCGCCGAAACCCACGCCCGCGCGACAGGGGCTTGGGTTCGCCCTTAGCCTTGGCCGCGATCTCTTTCAGCTTGCGATGTTGCATCGCCGACAGCGCCTGACCCGGCGCACCCTTTTCAGGATCGCCGAACGCGCGGCCATAGGTCTTCACTCGCTCAGTCACGCTGCCGAGGAATTCACCCTCCCAATCGGAGAGTTCGATACCCGCCTTATCGGCCGTGCGACGGGCGCGCTTCAACGCCCCCAAGGCCGCACGCTGTGCAGCGCGCTTGGCCGCCGCCTTCTGATCAGGCGGCGTCCGCTTCAAATCTCGCCGATGGCCGACAGATAGAGGTCGAGGATCGCCTCTTCCTCCTGGCGCTTGGCGCGGTCCTGTTTGCGGATCCGTACCACCTTGCGGATGATCTTGACGTCAAAGCCATTGCCCTTGGCTTCGGCGAAGACCTCCTTGATCTGCTCGGCGATCTCGGATTTCTCCTGCTCGAGCCGCTCAATGCGCTCGATGATGCTCTTCAGCTGCCCCTGCGCGGTGGCGTTGAGAACGTCTACGTGTCCGGAACTGTCGTCGGCCATGGCCACGCCTTTAAGCTGGATCGGAAAGCGGCGGAACCTCTATCGAGGCCGCTCCGCCGTGTCACCCGCCCAGTGCCATCCGCCAAAAGAAAACCCCTAAAAGAAAACCCCCTGCCGGGGACGCAGGGGGTCATGTCCACGCGCTGAGGAGAGACGTTCAGGCGAGTGAAAGACTTGCCCGACGACGACGGATGACCGCGCCGACGGCACCGAAGCCCAGGATCATCATCGCCCAGGTTGCCGGTTCCGGTACGCCGACCGATCCGGCCAGCGAATCGAATTCGAAGGAGTTGCCGCTTGAGGTGAATTCGATCTTATTGACGCGCGAGCCTTCAAAGTCATAGCTGACCCGGCGGCCCCAGGTTTGGTTGCCGTCGGCACCACCGCTCGCGCCCCAGATCTGAGCGCCGTTCAACGTGAACGACCCGCCTAGAGTGTCAAAGAACTTCACGGCGTTATAGGTGTCCGGCGAGCCCAGATAGAAGCTGAACGCTCTGAGGCCCGTCAGCGAAGTCAACGTAGCCTTGCCGCCCGCCTTGACCGTGAAATAGTCCGTCACGTCGCCAGGCGGCGGCGCACTGATCCCAGACAACAGGCCCAGGGCACCGCTGCGCTCCAAGGTGTTGGGACCGGCCACGAACGTGAAGTTCACGCCATCGGCGTGCACCGCGTCAAAGTCCTCGATTATTTGCTGTCCAGGGGGCAGCGGCAGATCGGAGTTGTACAGGGTGATGGTGAGGGCCGAGGCCGGGCTCGCGACCAGGGCAGCGGTCAGGGCGGCAGCGGCGAGGGCGCGCAAAACGAGTGCGGTCGTCATTCTTCGGGTCATCCAGCGCGGGGCCCCTGGGGCGGAGCCGTTACAGTTTGAGACACAACCCTTCCGTGTCGGGTGTCCCCCAGCAGATCTCACGCCAAAATCTACAGCCGGACGCGTTAAGGCACGGCTTCGCAACAGGCTTAATGGGGGGTTGCTGCAGGTGCGCACCGCAACGGCTACAGCAGGCCGTGCGCTTCCAGGGCTGGGCGCAGGGCCGCCGGATCGGTGAAGTGGTGGGTGGCCAGCCCCACGTCGGCGGCCGCCGCAATATTCTTGGCGCTATCGTCCACGAACAGAAAATCACCCGGCGCTAGGCCGAACCGTTCACAACATAGCTGATAGATCGCTGGGTCCGGCTTCATCATCCCTTCCAGCCCCGACGCGACCACGCCGGACAGGCGGCCAAACGCCGGGCTCATGGCCAGGGTCGTCTCAAGGGTCTCATGCGAAATGTTGGAGAGCCCATATTGCGGCACGCCCCGATGATGCAGCGCCTCAATGGCCGCCTCGGTCTCGGCGATCGGCCCGGAGAACATCTCGCCCCAGCGCAGGTGCCAGGCCTTAATCTGCGACTCATACTGTGGATGTTGAGCGATCAGACTGGCGCAGTTATCAGCAAACGTCACACCACAGTCCGTGGGCGCGTGCCACGCCATCGTGCAGACCTCGGCAAGAAACCGGTCACACTGGATAGGATCACTGAAAATCTTGGCGTAGAGCGTGCGGGGGTTCCACCGAACGATCACATTGCCGAAGTCCCAGAGGACAGCCTTCGGCACGGCCGATGGCCTTAGCCCTGCTTAGCCTTGAAGCGCGGGTTGGTCTTGTTGATCACATAGACCACGCCCTTGCGGCGCACGAGCTTGCAGTCGCGGTGGCGCGTCTTCAGCGACTTCAGCGAGCTTCTGACCTTCATGGGACCGTATCTTCAATGCGGGCCGAGGCTCGGCCGGTGGGCGATTAAGAGCGGGCGCATATACGGGCCGGGCCGGACTGAGTCAACCAGAGGCGATGGGCGGTATAGGCCCCCGCGCTTTTCCCTCCCCTTCATGGGGAGGGACAGCCCTCCGAAGCCTTGGCGAAGGCGGGCAGGGTGGGGAACCTAAGGGCCGGAGCGCGATGTGGCGGCCTAAGGATGGTACTTCGTTAAGCTGGCCCGGTATCCTGCCGTATCCGAAGGCTGGGCACCACGTCGCCAAGACCCGCTGCCAAGACTCGGGGCGCAGCTGGTGTCAGCCACGCTAACGGTGATCAACGCCAACTCGCGCTCACCACCCCACCGACGTCATCCCGGTTTCGCCACTTGCGAAGACCGGGACCCAGCAGCACCCGATCGCGGCAAGTCCGCACTTCGCCGCCGCAAGCGCCGGAGGGGATCAGTAGGCTATCACCGAAACCGCCTACCGCCGCCTTTCGGTCGCCGTTCGGATGGGCCGCGGGGCGGTTGAAGAGCGCGGGAAGAGGTCTGCGCCCCTACTTACCAGAAATTCTTCATTCGAATTTCTTCATCCAGGTACTCTCACAAACTCTGCTACAGATCTGAATACAGTTCCAAAAGTCGCAGTCAACAATATTGTTGTTATATATATACGTCCTGAAGTGAAATAATTGTCAAATCTTGATTCGACGAATTTAATGGACATTATTATGTATGTAGAAAATACTATAATAGATGTCACAATGTCTATAATTCCGACCAATCCTGGTCGGAAATATCCGCTCCAAAATATCATTGAGATCGCAGATATATATAATCGACAGGATAAACAATAGAGTTGACACTATATGTCCCAAAATTATTAGTATATTTTCTATTTGTCGCACGTTGAACACCAAATAGCTATTGTACATTGTTTCACAAACCCCAACGGACCATTTGAATAAGATGTAGTTCCACCACATATTGTAGATGAAATGTTGTATCTCCCGAATAAATCCCAATGATATGCGATTATTTGATTTGCATTCAATAGTCCAGGAATGCCTTGCCTATCAAACGCAACTGCAGTGGGCCGAATACGGGGATAGGAGCAACAAGCCCCGAAGTCAGATCAACCTCATCTGAGCCCCGGCGTCTACGCGGGCCTTCCGCACAGTGGCGCGGCGGGAGATGGGCCGGCCTAGCCCGCGTTCGAGGTCGTGGCCTGAGTTGAGGGGACAGCTTACCCGACCACCAACGCGCGCCGAGTAGGCCTGCGTCCAGGCGATCCTCCCGGACCCATTCGTGTGGGTTCGTGTGGGTTCGTGGTCAAAATCTAGCGGCCTCAAAGCGGCCCGATGGATCCCCCGGACAAGCCGGGGGATGACGACTTTGGGGGGGCAGGGCTGCCGTGCGCCACTGACCTTCCGTGTCTTTCCGTGGTTTCCGTGGCCGGACGAAGTCCCCTTCTTTTTCTCCCCACCGTCCGCCCGCGAAATAATTTTTGGCGTTTGGGACATGATGTTCTATATATGTTCCATGTCGGACTTCCCGCCTGTCCTCACGCCTGAGCGTATCGATGCCATGCTGTCCGGCTTGGCGGAGGTGTGCTTTGCCGGGGTGGTGATGGCCGGGGACCGGATGAAGGCGGCTGTGGAGCCGGAACCGTTCGCCTGTATCTCCCGGGCACTACAGTCGCTCAGCCGCAATCTGCGCCAGACCATCGCCATGAAGCATCGGTTTGATAA
>JAYTWT010000479.1:0-2476 GCA_043743295.1 Alphaproteobacteria bacterium
CAAATCCCCACGGCCCACTACGGCAAAGGCGTCTATTTTCGGATGTCCGGCAAGGCCCCGTTCTCGCGGCTGATCTATCCGCCGCCAATCCCCGGCGCACTTGGCACCCACTATCGTCGCGACCTTGGCGGGCAGGCGGTGTTCGGTCCAGACCTGCAGTTCGTCGATACGCTGGACTACGGCGTCGATCCCGCCCGTGCCGAAAGCTTCTATGCCTATATCCGCAAGTTCTGGCCGGGCCTGCCGGACGGCGCGCTCAGCCCTGACTACGCGGGCATCCGGCCCAAGATCCACGGCCCCGGAGAGCCGCAACCAGACTTCCGGCTGGATGCAGTGGGGGCCCACGGTTTGCCGGGTCTCGTGACGTTATTCGGCATCGAGAGCCCCGGACTGACCTCGTCGCTGGCGATTGGAGAAGAGGTTGTGAGACGGTTGGGGATGTAGGCTTGTCCGCCCCAATCCCTGGCATCTTCGCGAACTCAGGGACCCGACATCGTAGGCCTCGGAGATAAGTCTCCGGCGACTGAGTCCGACGGCAGGGTCATCGCCGGTCAGAAGATGAATGCATACTGGGCCGCACTGTTCGGGTTGCGCCGCAGGGCCTCTGCCGCTGCCGCTGCGGCCGCCTTCGTATCCCCGGTGCCTTTGGCCGCAAGCGACAGGATCCAATAGGTCTCCGCCGTGTCCCAACCTTCGGTGAGCTGTTGTCGGAGTAGGCGCGCGGCCGCTTGGGGTCTGGCGTTGAGCAGTTGGGCCTTCGCCAGGGCGATCGCCGCATCACCGTAGGGCCGATTCTTGAAGTTAGCTTCAGCCAGCGCCAACGCCTTAACCGGCTGAGGTTCGGCTTTGATGTAGTGCGCCAGCGCGTGCCCTGCGATGGCTTCCGGAAAACGCTTTGCGCGCTCGGTGTAGATCGCCTCCGCGCGGTCGAAAAGCGCCTTGGCGGCCTGCGCATTTCCGGCTTGCGCCTCAATGGACCCTAAGGAATCCAGATACTCTGGCGCGCCGGTTCGGCGGATTACCGACTCATAGACTTTCTTAGCGGCGGCTGTTTCGCCATTGAGCATTGCAACTTCCGCCAGATGCTCTTCGTTCAGCCAGTAGCCTGGTAGGCGTTCATCCGCCAAGGTGAAAAGCGCGCGGGCCTCTTCGAAGCGGCCCCGATCCAACTCAATCAAGCCGCGCTGCAGGGCCAGCCAACTCAGCATCATGGCAGACCCACCGTGGTAGCGCTTCTCCGCCGCTTCCAGATAGGCCAGCGCCTCAGCAGGTGCGCCGGTTTTCGCGCTGTAGAGCGCTAACTGAATATAGGTCTGAGGCGAGCCAACCTGGTTGACGAGCGTGCGGTAGATAATGCCAGCGTCTTTATAGCGACCTTTGTAGAACGCGATGTTTGCCCGCATGCTGAGGTCTTCAACCTTACCAGCGAGACTTGGACATCCGTCCAGCGTCTGCTTCGCCAACGTGAGGCGATGCAGCGCATAGTCCAATCCAGCCCGCGCCAAGCAGACGCCTTCCGCGGTGTTCAGCGAAGCCGGCACCCGCGCCAGGAGGTCTTCTGCACGGCCATAATCGTCATAACTTCCGGTCAGTCTCGCGCGCTCCGTATAGAGGCCGACCATGGTCACGGGCCACTGCGAACTCTGTATCGGATCTTTCACCAAGGCTTCGCCTGCAGCGATGCCAGCGTTGCTGTCGTTGAGCAGCATATCGTAGGTCGTTTTGGTGCCAGCCGCGGGTTGGGACGGTTTGGCCGACGGCTGACAAGCCGCCAATCCGCCAAGCACCAAGATCAAGAAGGCCCATCCCAACAACGCCTCGACACCGTCCCGACGCCTGACCTGCGACGTTCTGGAGAGGGCTTCGATCAAGGATAGGCCGGGCGCAGGTAGGGGAAGGTCGATGGCGAGAAGGCACCGGTTTCATCCCCGGTGAAGCGGCACGGTGACGCACATGGGGTGCCGGCTGGACCGTTCCAGGTGTCGATCACCCCCAACAGCGCGTTCAGACCGTGAGGGGCCGGAGCGCTGCCGTTCGGCGTCAGCTTGAGCAGGGCTGCTGCCAGGATCCTGTCGACCACAGGATCATCGTATGTCCGCCCGTTCGGGAAGCCCTCAGGCGCCGCAAAATCATAGGTAATGACATCGGGCAATATGACCGGCGCGGCCTGGGCGACACAGCCATCCACGTTGATGTCTGCATTGGTTGCTGCGCCACCCACGGGCTCGGTGGAGCAGGGCGTGAGGCCGAGTGCGCGCAACTCACCGGCAATCTTGAAGTGGATATTCTTCAGTGAGTTCGGTTGCGGGCCCGCGACGAAGACTGCCGCAAAGTCTCGGGCGTCATTTGCCGGGTCGCCACGATTCAACTGGTCGCGCTGATCGTTGAATGAGTTGGTGGTGATCCCCGGATTCAGGATCCCTCCGCCGACGCCGGGTATGGTCACTGTGGTCGCTCTGGACAGCAGGGCGGTTGC
>JAYTWT010000480.1:0-3119 GCA_043743295.1 Alphaproteobacteria bacterium
AATATGAAAAATATCACAGTTACTGTGGATGACGCTACCTATCGCCATGCTCGCATTTGTGCGGCCCAGCACGACACCTCTGTGTCGGCCCTAGTTAAGGGGTTCCTGATGAGCCTGGGTGAGAACGAATTCGAGCAGCTACATCGCGAGGAGGTTCAGCTCAGGGAACAGGTCCGCATCTTCCGAGCGGGAAATCAACTGAGCCGGGACGCGCTTCATGAGCGCGGCGCGTGACTGCCCCGATCTTTCTCGACACCAATATCCTTATCTACTCCATCAGCCGCCATCCCGCAGAGGCTGAGAAACGCCGCCGCGCTATAGAACTGTTGAACCACGGGCATTGCGCGCTTTCGGTCCAGGTGTTGCAGGAGTTCTATGTTCAAGCGACGCGGGCTTCCCGGCCCGACCCGATAGGCCATGACCTCGCTGCGGCCTTCATCCGGACTTGGGGTCGTTTCAAGATCCAGGACATAACTTTGGCCGTGGTGAATGAGGCCTTGCGTCTCAAGCAAGCCCACGGATTCTCCTATTGGGACTGCGCAGTCGTTGCTGCGGCGCGGGCGCAGGAGTGTCGCGAACTCTACACCGAAGACCTCAGCCATGGTCAGGTCATCGAGGGGCTGACCATCGTCAACCCGTTCCGCTGAGGGCCTAGATCGAGCGGGCCACCACTTCCTTCATGATCTCCGACGTGCCGCCGTAGATCCGCTGGACGCGGGCGTCGCGCCAAAGTCGGGCGATGGGGTACTCGTTCATGTAGCCGGCACCGCCGTGCAGTTGCAGGGCCGCGTCGCAGACCTCCCATTGCAGTTCGGTATGGAACAGTTTGGCTGCTGAGCCTTCGGCGGCGGTCAGCTTACCCTCGATGTGTCGGGCCAGGGCCCAGTCCACGTGGGCCCACCCGGCCTGCAGCTTGGCCTTAAGCCCGGCCAACGTGAAGCGGGTGTTCTGGAAATCAAACACCGCCTGTTTGAAGGCGCGGCGCTCCTTGGTGAATTTGACCGCTTCGTCGAACGCTCGCTGAGCGCCCGCCTGGGCTTGGACCGCAATGCCGAGGCGTTCCTGCGGCAATTGGCTCATCAGATAGGCAAAGCCCTTGCCCTCCTCGCCTAGGCAGTTGGTGGCGGGGACCCGCACGTCTTCAAAGAAAAGCTCTGAGGTGTCGGCGGAGTTTTGGCCGATCTTGTCCAGGTTGCGGCCGCGCTTGAACCCCTCGCGGGTGGCCTCGACCAGCACCAGCGATATGCCTTTGCCCCCTGCGTTGGGGTCAGTCTTGGCGACGACAATGATCAGATCGGCGCTCTGGCCGTTGGTGATATAGGTCTTGGAGCCGTTGACGACATAGTGGTTGCCGTCGCGGATCGCGGTGGTGCGCACGGCCTGCAGGTCGGACCCGGTGCCGGGTTCAGTCATCGCGATAGCAGTGATGGCCTCGCCGGAAACCATTTTCGGCAGCCAGTGAAGCTTTTGCTCTTCAGAGCCATAGCCCACGATGTATTCGGCCACGATGTCGGACTGCAGGGTGATGCCGGACGTCGAGCCCGCGTAGAAAATCTCCTCGGAGATCACCGCATTGTAGCGGAAGTCGAGACCCAGACCGCCGTACTCCGTCGGAACCGTCGGGCAAAGCAACCCCGCCTCGCCGCAGGCCAGCCAGAAGTCGCGATCGATCACGCCCTCTTCTTCCCAGCGGTCGAGATTGGGGACCAAGGCGCTCGCCAAGAACTTGCGCACCTGATCGCGGAACAGGTTCAGCCCTTCGTCGAAAACGGGGCGGGCGGCGGTGTCGATCATTCTAGCTGTCCTGATTTGCCGTCGAGTTAGCGCTGTGAGACGGCGTCTGGCTAGTTCTGAGTGCCTCCTTTCCCACCAGAGGTGGGAGAGGAGGACCGCCGACTGCAAAGCCTGTGGTGTAGAGGGACGGGATCGAGCGCTGCGTTTCGTCCACGCGACATATTTCAGCACATGTGACTGGTCCTCTCCACCACGCCCTCTGCGGGGCGCGGTCCCCCTCTCCTGCTGCGCAGGAAAGGAAAGGACTCACACCGCGCAGGCCGCGATGATCTCGGCGCGCAGGTCGGGGATGCCGGTACCCTTTTCGGCCGAGGTAGCCAGAACGCGGGGGAAGGCGGCGGGGCGTTTGGCGATTCGGCGCGTCGTCTCGGCGGTAACCCCAGCCACATCGCGGGCGCTGATCTTGTCGGCCTTGGTTAGGATGATCTGATAGGATACCGCGGCCAAGTCAAAGGCCTCCATGGCTTCCAGATCAACGTCCTTAAGGCCATGGCGACTGTCGATCAGCAGATAGGCGCGCTTCAGGTTAGGCCGGCCGCGCAGATAGGATCGGCCCAGATTTTGGAACTTGTTCTTGGCCTCGCGACTGACCTTGGCGAAGCCGTAGCCCGGCAGATCAACCAGGCGCAGCGTCTCGTCGCAGACAAAGAAATTGATCTCGCGCGTGCGCCCCGGGGCTGTCGAAGCGCGGGCCAGGTGGGTGCGCCCAGTCACAGCGTTGATCAGTGATGACTTGCCCACATTGGAGCGTCCAGCGAAGGCCACTTCGGGCAGGTCCGCTGGCGGCAGGCCGGCGATGGCGACCGCGCCCATAAGGAAGCTGACGGGATGGGCGAAGAATACCCGCCCTGCCTCCAGCGCCTCATCATCAAACAGGGGCGCATCGGCCTCGCTCACGTGGCTTCCTTCGGCTCACCCGTCAGGCGTCGGATCAGCTTGTCGATAGGGTTGTCCACCTTGAAGCGCCGCATGATCACGTACTGCTGTAGCGCCGTGAGGCAGTTGGACCATGTGTAGTAGACCAGCAGGCCGATCGCGAATTGCGCCATGATGAAGGTGAACAACAGCGGCATCAGCTGGAAGATCCGCTGCTGCATCGGGTCAGGGGCCGGGGGGCTCATCGAGGTGGTGAGCCATGTGGTGATCCCATAGAGGATCGGCAGCACACCGATGTGTAGGCTGGTGCTGAGGAACACGCCGATCAGCGGTGCGGTCGCCGGGTCCCAAGGGATCAGGCCGAACAGATTGACGATGGTCGTCGGGTCCCGTGCCGAGAGATCCTGGATCCAGCCGACAAACGGCGCGTGACGCATGTCGATGCTGAT
>JAYTWT010000481.1:0-1506 GCA_043743295.1 Alphaproteobacteria bacterium
TTGCTCGATGTGCGAGATGGTCGGGTTCGTACACGTGATTGTGTCGCAGAGCCGGTTTCGGATTACCTCCGGGGCAGACAGTCTCACCGAGTACACGTTTAACACCGGGGTGGCGAAGCACCTGTTCTGCGCGACCTGCGGGGTCAAAAGCTTCTATCGACCGCGGTCCAATCCTGATGGTTGGAGCGTCAACGCCCGCTGCCTGGACACAGCCGACGACCTGACCATCACCATCGAGCCCTTCGACGGGCGGAACTGGGAAGCCCACGCCCACAGCTTGACGCATCTGTCCGAGGATCACGCATGACGGACATCCTGATGCCCGCTCTGTCGCCGACCATGGAGGAGGGCACGCTGGCCAAGTGGCACGTCAAGGTGGGCGATACTGTGAAGTCCGGCGACGTGATCGCCGAAATCGAGACCGACAAGGCCACCATGGAGGTGGAGGCGGTCGATGAAGGCGTGGTGGTCGAACTCCTGGTGGCCGAGGGCACGGAGGAAGTGAAGGTCAACGCGGTGATCGCGCGGTTGGCGGGGGAGGGTGAGGTTGGCCCAGCGCCTGGGCCTGCAACGGCGCCGAAGGCGGACGAGGCGCATCCCGCGAAGGCGCCGGAAGCCGCTCAACCCACGCCGGCGCCCGCCAAGGCCAAAGCGCCCTCCACGGTTCCGTCGACGGCGTCCCCCTGCAACCGCATTTTCGCTTCGCCGCTGGCGCGCAGGTTGGCGGATCAGAAGGGCATCGATCTCGCAACGGTGACCGGTTCGGGTCCGCACGGCCGGATCATCAAGGCCGACATTGATGCCGCCTTGCCAGGCCATGCCAGGGCCGCTCCGGCGATAGCGGTGGCGCCCCTGGCCGCGCACACCACATCGGAGCGTCCCACGCACACCCTGGAGCAGATGGGCATCGCGCCAGGGTCGTACGACCTCACGCCGCTGGACGGTATGCGCAAGACCGTGGCGCGGCGATTGACCGACAGTTTCCGCGATGTGCCGCACTTCCCGCTGACCATCGACCTGGAGATCGACGCCCTGCTGGCGGCGCGGGCCCGGATCAACGGCTTGCTGGAGAAGGACGGCGTCAAGGTCAGCGTCAACGACTTTGTCTTGAAGGCTGCGGCCGGCGCGCTGAAGCGGGTACCGGAGGCCAATGCCTCCTATTCGCCCGAAGGCATCGCCATGCACCACCACGCCGATATCGCCATGGCCGTGGCCATCCCCGGCGGGTTGATCACCCCGATCATCAGGGCCGCCGAGACCAAGGGCCTAGCCCAGATCGCCACCGAGGCGAAGGACTTGGCCGAGCGGGCGCGCACACGGAAACTGAAGCCCGAGGAATTCCAGGGCGGCACGTTCTCGGTTTCCAACCTGGGCATGTTCGGGATCAAGTCCTTTGCCTCGATCATCAACGAACCCCAGGGCGCAATCCTGTCGGTCGGCGTGGGCGAACAGCGGCCCGTCGTCCATGATGGTGTGTTGGCGATCGCCACGGTGATGAGCGTCACC
>JAYTWT010000482.1:0-9572 GCA_043743295.1 Alphaproteobacteria bacterium
GACGCCGTCGGCGGCGACACGCACGGGCACGCCCGCGTCAGCGGAGATATCCACGCCTTCATGCAGGCGGCCCGCGCCCTCCCAGGGCAACTGGCGAAGGCCGAAGGGCGACACTACAGCATGGCCGGGCACCGGCTCCTGGAAGGCGATCAGGGCGGCGTCCTCCACCACTTGAGCAGGGGCGGACGGCGCTGAGGCGGGTACAAGCGAGAAATTGGGCAAGGTCGTTCGGAGGGTCGGCACCAGCAGCGAGGCATGCGCAACCGCCACCGCGCTGAGCGCAGCCGCGCCAACAATCAGCGCCTCGGCCAGTCGGCGTCGGCTCGGCTTGCGGCCCGGCAGTCGATTCTGGGGTCGAATGACCAAGGTCGATCAGCTCCGGACGTCCCCGCCCGGGACGGGACGGCAATATGCGGGGCGTTCTAGGCAAAATGCGGGCCGACGGCAAATTCGATGGCTCCTTGTGTAGCCGCACTCGATCCCAGGCTGCATCTCGAATTGCCCTCCTCCCCCGAGGGGGGAGGGGAACCAGCCGCAGGCTGGTGGAGGGGGCTTGCAGGCAAATTCTCAGCGGCGGAGCACCCCCTCCACCCCGCTTCGCGCGGTCCCCCTCCCCCTATGGAGGAGGAGAGAGACCTAGTGCACACGCTGTTGAAAGCATTTGCCCTCAGCCCAACTTCGTCTTGTAGAGCTTACTGAGCTCGGCCCAGGCCCGCTCGGCCTCGGCCTCGTTGTAGACTTGGCTGCCTTTGACGGTCCAACCGTGATCGCCGCCGTAGACATCGACTGTGGCGGGTCGCTTGGCGTCGGCGAAGGTCTTCTTCAGCACGTCCTTGTCGGTGGGCGCGCGGGCGTCGTCGTTCTTGGCGACGGCGATCAGGTATGAGGCCTTGGTCTTGGCGACCAGCAGGTGCGGGCTGTTGGGCTGGGCGGTGACCAGCCCGCCGCCGTGGAAGGTCGCCACCGCGCCCATTCGGGCGGGCAGAGCTCCAGCGGTTCGGAACGATAGCGGCCCGCCCATGCAATAGCCCTGCACGCCGGCCATTTTCTTCTTGTTGGTCTGCGGCTGGGCGTCGAGGAAGGCGACGTAGGCGCTGGAGTCGCCGTCCACACCGGCGTCCGACATGGCCCCACGATAGCCGAACAAGGTCTTGCGGCCCTCGGGATCCGCAAAATTGACGGTCGCATAGGCCGCGGTCTTGGCCGAGCGATAGAAGGGGTTGGGGACCAGCACCACATAGCCCTGCGCCGCCAGCCTGCGGCCCATCTCACGGAAAACCGGGCGCAGGCCCATGATGTCGGTCCAGACTAGCACCGCTGGCCAACTGCCCTTGCCCGCAGGATAGAGCAGCACCGCCTCAGCCTCGCCGTCAGCCGTCTTCACCATCACGTCCTTTTCGGTGACGTTGGCCTGGGCGCGGGCCTGGGCCGCCGTCAGGCTAACCGCGGCGGCGACACCGAAGCCGAACGTGCGGCGCGACACGGCGGGGTCAGCGGGCAGCCACGGGTTGATGTCGTCGTCGCACATGGGGTGTTCCTCCTGGATTTTGGCTAAACGTCACCCACCATGTTGCGACGGTATTTCAGTCGGTGGAAGGGGCGATGTGCCATGCCGCTTGGCTCCCGCCTCAGATCGGTTATCGTTGTTTAGCGATCCTGCGTGAGACGGGGCGCGGCGGAGGAACAGCGATGAAGTTCACCTGGTTCAACCTGATGCCCTGGCCCTATCTTCCGGACGATTTCCGGGAGACCAACCGCTCGGTCTGGGTCGACATCGACCAGAAGCTGTTCGATCCGGCCAAGAGCCATGAGGTCTACAACACCTACATGGATCTCCTCGAATACGCCGACACGCTTGGCTTTGACGGGGTAGGCGTGAACGAGCATCACCAGAACGGCTATGGCATCATGCCCAGCCCCAACATCATCGCCGCAGGCCTGGCGCGCCGGACCAAGGACGCGGCCATCGTGGTGTTGGGCAACTCTATCGCCCTCTACAATCCGCCGGTGCGGGTGGCCGAAGAGTTCGCCATGCTGGACTGCATCTCGGGCGGGCGGCTGGTGGCGGGGTTCCCGGTCGGGACCTCCATGGACACCAACTATTGCTACGGCCAGATCCCGTCGCTGACGCGGGAGAAGTACAATGAAGCCCACGACCTGATCATCAAGGCCTGGACGACGCGCGAGCCGTTCGCCTTCAACGGTCGCTACAACAAGCTGCGCCACGTTAACATCTGGCCGCGCCCGATCCAGCAGCCGCGCCCGCCGGTGCACATCCCCGGCGGCGGGTCGGTGGAGACCTATGACTTCTGCATCGACAACACCTATTCCTATTCCTATCTCAGCTTCTCCGGCTACCTGCGGGCGCAGGCGCTGATGAACGGCTACTGGAAGCGGGTAGAAGAGCGCGGCGTCGATAAGAGCCCCTACCGCGCCGGTTTCGCCCAGACGATCCTGGTGGCCGACACCGACGAGGAGGCCGAGCGGCTGTACTCCGAGCACGTCAGCTATTTCTACAACCGCTGTCTGCACGTCTATCCGGGCTTTGCCGATGCGCCCGGCTACCGCACCATCAAGACCATCCAGACCGGGGCGCTGTCGCAGTATGCGCCGCCGACCGGCGGCTATACCCAGCTGACCTGGAAGGAGCTGACCGAACAGGGCCATGTGATTGCCGGTAGCCCGGAGACCGTGCGCCAGCGGATGGAGGAGCTGATCAAGGGGCTGAACGTCGGCAACATCTTCTGCCTGATGCACGTGGGCAACATGCCGGCCGATAAGTGCATGTATTCGACCAAGCTGTTCGCCGAGAAGGTGATGCCCAAGCTGCGGAACATGTTCCCCGACTGGGCCGACGACAACCGGTTCTGGACCCAGCCGCTGAAGGATCGCGTGACTTCGGGTAGCCTACCCAAGGAGGCACCAACCCGCGAAGAGCTGGCCCGCACCTATGGGGTGGACGCATGAGCCTTGACCTGAAGACGCTGCAGACGCCCCATGTGCCGGTGCGCTATCTGACCGGCGGGCAGGGTCCTGCTCTGGTGTATCTGCATGGCGCAGGTGGGATCACCGCTGATGATCCGCTGTTGGCCGATCTGGCCAAGACCCACACGGTCTATGCGCCGCTGGTCCCCGGATATGGCGACAGCGAGGAATGCCCCGAGATCCGCGAAATGCTGGATTTCACCCTGCATACCTGGGACGTGGTGGCCGCGCTGGGCCTGACCGACCCGCTGTTGGTGGGCCACTCCATGGGCGGGATGATCGCCGCAGAGATGGCCGCGATTCAACCGAATGACGTCTCGCGGCTGGCGCTGATCTGTCCGGCGGGGCTCTGGGATGATGACCACCCCATCGCCGACCTGTTCGCGACCCTGCCGTTCGAGATGCCAGCGCTGCTATTCCATGATGTGGTGGCGGGCGCGGCGATGTTGACGGCCGGGCGCAATGTCACCGACCCGAATTTCCTCCAAACCTATCTGGTCAACAATGCCCGCCAGCTGGGCATGGCCGGGCGTATCTTGTTCCCGATTCCGGAACGGGGGCTCCAGCAGCGGATGTACCGCATCAAGGCCAAAACGGTGGTGATTTGGGGTGATTCCGACCGCCTGATCCCGCCCACCTATGCGCATGGGTTCAAGAAGGGGATCACCGGCGCCGAGCTGGTCTCGATCCCTGAGGCTGGGCACATGGTGACCTTGGAGAAACCCGCCGTGGTGGCTGAAGCCATCCGGCGGCTGGGCTAGAGCCGTATGGATTTTCGTAAGTTCACCATCGAAGAACTGGTCGCGGACGTCCGCGCCCGCCGTACCAGCGCCCGCGCTCTCACCGAGGCCGCCTTGGCCAATATCGCGGCGACCCGGACCAGTTTGAACGCGGTCTGCGCGGTCGAGCCTGACACCGCGCGGGCGGAGGCCGACGCTGTTGACCGACGGCTGGCGGCCAGCGACCCGGTCGGACCGTTGGCGGGCATCCCGTTCCTGGTGAAGGACCTTGAGGACGCGGCCGGCTACCGCACCACCTATGGCTCGGCGCTGCACCAAGACGTCGCCCGCGCGACGACGGACTCGGTCCTGGTCGGGCGGCTGAAAGCGGCGGGCGCGGTGGTGGTTGGCAAGGCCAATACCCCGGCGTTCGGCTTCAAGGGCATGACCACCAACATCCCCTTCGGGGCCACGCGCAATCCGTGGAACACCGACTATCACGCGGGCGGATCGTCCGGGGGATCAGGCTCGGCCATTGCCGCAGGGATCGTGCCTCTGGCGACCGGCTCGGATGGTGGCGGCTCGATCCGCATTCCCGCCGCCGTCTGCGGCTTCTCCGGCATCAAGACCAGCCAGGGCCAGGTCGCGTTGGGCGGGCCCAATCCGCCCGGCTCCGGCGTGCTGACCGTCAAGGGGCCGATGGCGTTACGCGTCCGCGATACCGCTCTGGCGCTGGACGTAACGCGGGGCGATCACCCGACGGATTCCTACGCCCACCCCCATTCCGGCGGCTCTTGGCGCGCCGCGCTGGACGGTGCGAACGCGCCGCGCAAGGTGATCTGGTCGCCGACCATGGGCTACGCCAACGTCGATGATGAGGTGATGGCGGCTTGCGAGGCGGTGATCGCCAAGTTGCAGTCGGCGGGTGTCGAGGTGGTGCGGCTGCCGTCCATCTGGGCCAGCAACCCGGCCGGTGGTTGGTACGCCATCTGGACCACCCAGCGCGCGCGGGCTCAGGGGCACCTGCGCGGCACCGCGGACTGGGAGAAGATCGACGCGGACCTGCGGGTCCAGATCGAACACGGCCTGTCGCTGTCGGCGGTGGACTATGCCCGCGCCATGGACGCCTGCCACACCCTGGCCGTCTCACTCGAAGCCGCGTTCGGCGACGCCGACGTGATCCTCACCCCCATGCTGGCCGGACAGGTGCCCAGCATCGACGGCCCCGGCCTGATCAACGGCGCGCCGACCAACGACTGGGTCCAGTTCTCCCCGGCCATCAACATGACCCGAAACCCGGCGGGGGCCTCACCGATTGGACTATCGAGGTCGGGCCTGCCGATGAGCCTGCAGGTGATCGGTCGCCAGCGCGACGACGTGGCGGTGCTGAAGACCATGTGCTTCCTTGAGGACATGCTGCAGCCCAGGTTCGATGCGCCGTTCGGGGTGGCGGGGTAGGGGGGTGACAGTCTTGACGATCAGCAAAAAGGATAGTTTCTCTCCTATTTCGTGCTAGATTGATTGCGATGTTTGAATATGATCCTGCCAAGAGCGCAGCGAACCTTGCCAAGCATGGGATCGATTTCGAGCAGGTGCAGGCTCTATGGGATGACGATTGGCGACTGGAAACGGCGTCGGACGGAGGTCCTGAGCAACGTTGGCTCGTCATCGGCAAGATTGAGGGTCGACACTGGACCGCGATCTACACGATGCGCGAAGCCAGCGTCCGCATCATCTCCGTCCGGCGGTCACGACCAAATGAGGTGAGGGATTATGGCAGCCAAGACTCAAATCAGTCCTGAGGAGTTCGACCGCCGGTTCGAGGCGGGTGACGACATGACCGATTACCTTGACCTGACCACCGCGCGCCGTCCCGGTATTGAGTCCAGGCGTATCAACCTCGACATGCCCGAGCACATGGTCGCCAAACTCGATACGCACGCCCGCAGACGGGGCGTGACGCGGCAGGCCTTGATCAAGATGTGGCTGGCGGATCGGCTGGAGGCGACTGCTTAAGTGAGGCGAAGATAGGGGTAGTAATATGGAGTGACCCCCTTCGCTGAGACACGGTAATCAGAGAATGAAAACAGAACTGGTGGGACTGGTTAACCTGTCATGACGTCCCCGCAGGTCGCGACGATGCTCCACGACTTGACGAGTTCGATTGTCCCGTGAACTTGTAGCAATGCTCCAAGATCAACCCAATGCGTCGCCAATACGCCGCAAGATTTCCCTACCGCCTGCCGTCGCAGCGATATATGTCGCCGTGGAACAGCTTGAACGCACCTATCCCGGCCGCAAATTCACGCCCGATGGGCACCTCGTCGGATCAATTGGTGAAGTGGTCGCAGCGGAGGCCTTTGAACTTACGCTTCATCCGGCCTCCTACCCCGGACATGATGCTAGAGATGCAGCCGGACGAGACGTCCAGATCAAGATGACGGGTGGGCGTTCGGTGTCGCTCTATGCCACCTGCGACCGCCTCATCGTCCTGAAGATCACCTCTCCAATTGAGGCTGAAGTTTTCTACGACGGCAACGGTGCGCCTGCCTGGGCAGCCGCTGGCCGCTTGCAGAAGAACGGGCAACGGACGATCAGTCTAAGCCGTCTTGCGCAAATAGCTGCGGAGAAGGCCATATCTGTCGAACTCTAATGTAGATGATGACGAGATCAACGAGATTGGGTGACGGGATATGCTGCCACCCTATCGCCCCTTCGCCGCTAGTCCCGATCCCAACGCTGAAGCGATAGAAAATCTCCATGACCGACCATTCCAAGATCTTGAAGTTCATCGACACCTGTGAAGATCCAAAAGCGCTGGCAACGCTAGAACGGCGAGCGCGGGACCAGGGCGCGACGGACGTCGAGAATGCCGCCTTTCACAAGCTGATCTCCATCGTACCTGAGGCCCAGCCCGGAACCGTGGAGCATGATTTTTGGACAACAATCCACGCTTTCGAACACCTCTTGACCGGGGAGCGTGGCAAGACGACCCGCCTCAGCCGAACGCGGCAGAAAGTCTGCCGCGTTGGCGTCGTCGCTACCCTTGAGGATTGGGCTTACGGCAAGCAGACTGAGGGGTTTGACATGCTGCTAGAGCGGGGCATGCCCGAACTTACCGGTGAGGCTGTTGTGCTCCGCCACGCTTCTCAATTTCCGCCCGAAGTCGTCTCGGCCGCGGAGCAGCGGCTACTCGCGGTTGGATTCGATCCGACGGGTAAGTTCAGCGCGGCGTAGCAAGTAATCGAGGGCGGGTAGATGAGTAGATATAGTGACAGGTTACGCTGTCACGCACTCGCCAACCGTCCGGGGCGCGCGAAAGAAACAGGCGACCGACTATCCCTCGTGTTCGCAGTCCCGAATTTCCACTTCGCCCGTCGGACCGCTGTAGATGAGGTCGTATTGGCGCAGGAAGGATCTGCCCAGGATCACCCGATGCCACTGTTCACCCTCTTGAAGCTTGACGCCCGTGAAGGGCTGAAACAGGAGGCGATCTAGCTGTGGGATGTAGAGACGGGCCGTATAGATGTAAGCGTGATGCTTGCCGCCCACGCCGCTGATTTCGCCCTCATCCGTGATCGGCAAATTCAGGGACCTGGCGAAGTCATCGTCAATGCACTCACCGCCCGCACCGGTATCGATCAGGGCTTTGATCATTTTGTGCGGCAAGTCAGGTTTTTGCCCGGCCGCAGAGCGCGACTTCAGGCCGAGGTCGACGAGGAGCGTGGGCCCAAGCTGGACAAGAAGGTCGGCGGCGCTGGCCCCGGCCTTCCCGCGCTTAAACCCGGCCTGGGTCGAGGACATGAGCGGGCGTGAAGACCATGCCGCCCGGAAGCTGCACCGTTGCCGGGGCGCCGACCTGGCGGATTAGATAGGGGCCGGTGTCGAAACGATCGACCGCCGTCGCCGCCGCATCCTCAAACTCCGAGAACGCGTCGATCAGGCGGCCTTTATAGAAGACCACCCACTGCTTGTTGTGTTTCGCTTCGAGCTCGGCCCGCATCCTGTCGAAGGCCGCGATGTCGTTTTCCAGAACGGTCATCGGTGATTCCCTATCTGAGCCTGATTGAACATCATTTGCTGGGAACCGCCAATCACGCGAGCGGGATGCGGGGTGATAACCCAACCCCGTCATCCCGGACGCAGCGCAGCGGAGATCCGCGGCCCAGAGCCCTGCGCGCGGCCCCTGGGTCCCGGATACGTCCTGCGGACGTTCCGGGATGACGGGCCGGGGGCGAGGAGGTGCGCCCATAGGCGCGCTCTATCGCCAGCATAGAACTTATCAACTTGATCGCCGGGCGCTTGCGGCCATAGTTCCGCCGGTGCGGATTTTGCGGCCCCGGGGGCCCGCCGCATCCATGGGAGATCACCAATGTCGCTGGCCAGCAGCAAGACCCTCGAAAACCTCAAGGCCGCGTTTGCTGGCGAGAGCCAGGCGAACCGCCGCTATCTCTATTTCGCGCAGAAGGCCGACGTGGAAGGCTATAACGATGTGGCCGCCGTGTTCCGCTCCACCGCCGAGGGCGAGACCGGTCACGCGCACGGCCACCTTGAATTCATGGAGAGCGTCGGCGACCCCGCGACCGGTCTGCCGATTGGCCCTACCGGCGACAACCTGAAGGCCGCCATCGCCGGTGAAACTCACGAATACACCGACATGTATCCTGGCATGGCCCGCACCGCGCGCGAAGAAGGCCACGACGAGATTGCCGACTGGTTCGAGACACTGGCCAAGGCCGAAAAGTCCCATGCTGGCCGCTTCCAGCGCGCCCTAGATACGATGGACTAAAGACAGCTGACGAAGACGGCGTCGATGCGGTTCTTCTTCTCCCCACTTTGGGGGAGGGGGACCGCGGAACGCGGTGGAGGGGGCCGACCCATCCACGGCATTGATCGGCGAGCCCCCTCCACCATGCTTCGCATGGTCCCCCTCCCCCATCGGGGGGAGGATGATGATTGGATCGCCTTGTCATGACCGACACACCAACGCCCCCTCGCGAAGGTAGCCTCGATGCGCCGTTTCGCCGGCCGATCGAATGGCGCGATCCGGATTACTACGACCTCGCCAAGGTCGAGGCCGAGATGGAGCGGGTGTTTGACATCTGTCATGGGTGCCGCCGCTGCTTCAATCTGTGCGATAGCTTCCCCAAGCTGTTCGACATGGTCGATGAAAGCCCGACCGGCGAGCTGGATAGCGTGGCCAAGGCCGACTACGCCAAGGTCGCCGACGCCTGCACGCTCTGCGACATGTGCTTTCTGACCAAGTGCCCCTATGTGCCGCCGCACGAGTTCGACCTGGATTTCCCGCACCTGATCCTGCGCTATCGCGCGGCCAAGCGGAAAGTCGGCGACACCCATTTCGTGGCCGAACAACTGGGCAAGACCGACCGTAACGGCAAATTGGCCAAGCCGGTGGCCAGCCTGGCGAACTGGGCCTCGGCGCGCGAGAACACGCCGCTGCGCAAGATGCTGGAGGCCATCGCCGGGGTCGATGCCGAGGTTGAGTTGCCGACCTATCATTCCAAGACCGCCACCGACCGGCTGAAGTCGCCGCTGGCCCCCAACCCGGCGGGTCCCGCGTTTGGCCTGCGCAAGGTGGCGCTCTATGCGACCTGTTTCGTCGACTACAACCAGCCCGACACAGCGGTGGCCGCCGCCCGCGTGCTTGCGCTACAGGGCGTCGAGGTCAAGCTGGTCTACCCAGAGTGTTGCGGCATGCCGCAGCTGGAGGCCGGTGATCTGGCCGATGTGGCGGGCAAGGCTCAGCGGATCGCTGCGGCGTTCGAACCCTATATCGCCGACGGCTATGACGTGGTGGCGCTGACCGCGTCCTGCGGGCTGATGATGAAGTTCGAATGGCCGCTGATC
>JAYTWT010000483.1:0-3094 GCA_043743295.1 Alphaproteobacteria bacterium
CAATTTCCGCGGCACGACTTTGAACGTGCTCAACAAAGATGAAGTCTTTGCCGCTGGCGGACCCAGCATCACGACCCTAAAGGAGTATTTTACGCCTGCAGCTACTATGACCGCGAACGATGGCTTCGCTCTTCAGGGCGTGAACCGCATCGGTGGCGGTTCGACGGCGACGGTCGTGGGCGCCAGTGCCATTGATTTTAATAACGTGACTTTTTCGATCACGAACGCGGGCTCGGCCAGCGCTGTACTGACCGCGTCGCAGTTGCAAATTGGCGGAGCAAGCTTCCTTAGCCCGTCAGCCGCGCGTCAACCGACCGTTGGTGCGAACGCGAGGGTTCTGGATGCGCTGGACGAGCGGATCGGTTCGAGCGTTTGGGAGAACGACGGCAGGATATACTTCACGACGACGGTCAAGGCGCTCGGCACCGATCATGACGTGGTACGCATCACCGTTCTCGACAAGCTGACCAACACTGTACTGTCGCAGACGGACATCGGCGGTGGCGCGAGCAACGCTTACGACTACTACCAGGGTTCGCTGGCGATCAATTCGGCCGGCCAGATCGTGGTCGGCTACAACCGCTCCGGGGACATCTCCACCGGTATTGGCGGTCGGGTCAGCATATTTGCGCGCTCTTTCAATACGGCCAGCGACGGCACCTTGATTTCCACCAGCGACGAATTGTTGATCAAGCAGAGCCTGGTTGATGAGTACCACAACGGCTCGCCTTTAGGATCAGCAGCGGCAGGCCGGCAGCGTTGGGGCGACTATAGCTCCGTGACGCTTGACCCGAACGACAGCCAGAGCTTCTGGGTGATCGGTGAATTTGCGCGCGAGTATAACACGCTGGCGAACCACCCCGAAGGCAGCGGCAGCGGCTTTGCACGCTGGGGCACGTACGTAGGCCAGATAGGGATTGCCCGACTTGAAGGCACAGCCGTTCCCGAGCCGGGCACCTGGGCCCTGATGATCATGGGCTTTGGCCTGGCGGGCGCAGGCCTCCGGAACCAGCGCCGGCGGCACTTCGCCATTGTAAAGGCGCAATATCGGGTATGATCCTAGCAACACGCTCTTGCGCGGCAAGGGCGTGTTTTTCCCCGGCGTAGCCGCGAGAGGAAGTGCCGCGATGCGCAGATCATGGACCAGCATTCTTGGGCGCGGCATCGCGCTCGCTGGCACGCTGAGCTTGGCCGCCTTATCCGCAGGTGCATCGACCAAGCCGCTTGTGGGAATGTGGGGTGGTGACCGCGCCATACTCACCTTGGACGATAAAGGCGGGCGCCTAGAGTTCGACTGCGGATACGCCACTCTCGCCGCGCCGATCAGGGTGGACCGCGCAGGCCGCTTCAAGGCCAAGGGTCTCTATTTCCCCGACGAGCGTGCGAAGGACGCCGACACGCCGCCGAAGATGGTCTCGGCCAGCTTCGAAGGTGCGGTCCACGACGGCCGACTGCAGTTGACCTTCAAGAACGCCGCAGCGACGGCGCAGTCCTTTGAGATGTTAGAGGGGCGGCGCGTCAAGTTGATCCGCTGCCTGTAGACCGGCGCGATACAGCCAATTTGGCAGGCCGGTGGACCCAGGGGAGTTGCCCCGAAACGAGCAATCGCTACGCTCTATCGATGACCCCACGTTCACAGCTCGCGACCCTCGTCGCCGCCCTCACTTTTTTCACCCTTCCGGCTGCGGCCCAAACCCCGTCGATGACGCCGGACATCGCGTCGAAGTTTGAGTTTCCCAAAGGGAGCTACGACTACGTTAAGCGCGAGACGATGATCCCCATGCGCGATGGGGTGAAGCTGTACACGGTGATGATCATCCCCAAGGGGGCCAAGGACGCACCGATCCTGCTGACGCGCACACCCTACAACGCCAAGAAGAACGCTGAGCGGAGCCTCTCGCCCTATGCGGCGGCCACAGGCTCGCAGATGGACGAGCCCTTCCTCGAAGACGGCTATATCCGGGTCTATCAGGACATACGCGGCAAGCATGGCTCAGAGGGCGACTATGTCCTGACCCGTCCGCTAAGCGGGCCGCTGAACGACACCAAGATCGATCATGCGACAGACGCTTATGACACCATCGACTGGCTGGTGAAGAACACGCCCGAGAGCAACGGCCGGGTGGGCATGATCGGCTCGTCCTATCCCGGCTTCACCACAGCTATGGGCCTGATCAATCCGCATCCAGCGCTGAAGGCCGCCGTGCCGCAGAGCGCCATGATCGACGGCTGGATGGGTGACGACTGGTTCCACTATGGTGCCTTCCGAGCCCGCAATGTGGATTGGTTCACCAGCCAGATGATCAGTAAGGGGGCCGGCGAGAACGTGCCGCGCGCCGACTTTGACGACTATGAGAACTTCCTTCGCGCCGGCGCGTTCGGCGACTTCGCCAAGGCCGCCGGCCTCGACCAGATGCCCGCCTGGAAGAAGATCAGTGAGCACCCGGCCTACGACCAATTTTGGCAAGAACAGGCGCTGGACAAGATCTTGGCCAAGCAGCCGCTCAAGGTGCCGACGCTCTGGATGGGCGCGCTCTGGGACCAAGAAGACATGTGGGGCGCGATCCACGCCTATCTTGCGGTGGAACCCAAAGACACGGCCAACGATATGAATTTCCTGGCGTTGGGGCCCTGGCGGCACTCCGGGACCAATTATGAGCAGCGCCAGCTCGGTATGTTGAAACTGCCCGGTGACACAGCCACCGAGTTCCGCCTCACGGTGCTGAAGCCCTTCCTGGACAGTCATTTGAAGACCGGCGCTCCCAAGGCGGCTACAGCGCCGGTGACCATCTTCGAGACCGGCACCATGCGCTGGAAGCAGTACGCAAAGTGGCCGCAAGTCGAGGGCGCGGGAATGAAGCCGCTCTACTTAACGCCGGGCCTGGGTCTGTCTTTCGCCAAGCCCGCGACCGGTTCATCGTTCGAAGAATATGTGTCTGACCCCGCCAAGCCCGTCCCCTATGTGCGCCGACCCGTGCGCTGGGATGATCAGGACCAGTGGCGCTATTGGCTGGTTTCAGACCAACGTCATGTCGACGGTCGCCCGGACGTCCTGACCTTTGTCACCGAGCCACTGCAGACGCCGCTCAAGATC
>JAYTWT010000484.1:0-9932 GCA_043743295.1 Alphaproteobacteria bacterium
TAACATCAGGGAGAACGACGCCATGGGCGCACTTGAAGGTAAGGTTGTACTGGTCACCGGCGGCGGCAACGGCATCGGTCGCGACTGCGCGCTGATCGCGGCGCAGGAAGGCGCGAAGGTTGTCGTCAACGATCTCGGCGGCAGCCTTAAGGGTGACGAAGAAGGCTCAGCCGGACCGGCAGAGATGGTGGCCGCGGAAATCCGCGCGGCGGGCGGCCAAGCCGTCTCCAACTCCGACAGCGTCACCGACCTGGACGCCGTCTACGGCATGGTCGAGCAGGCCAAGAAGGAATTCGGCGGTCTGCACGCGGTGATTAACCCCGCCGGCATCCTGCGAGACGTGATGTTCCACAAGATGACCGAGGCCGAGTGGGACGCGGTAATCGCCGTCCACATGCGCGGCTCGTTCAACGTTGCCCGGGCGACGATCGAGCTGTTCCGCGAACAGAACGACGGCGCCTACATGTTCTTCACCTCGACGTCCGGCCTGTTCGGCAACATCGGCCAGGCAAACTATGGCGCGGCCAAGATGGGCATTGCCGGTATGAGCCGGATCATCGCCATGGAAGGCGCGCGCAACAACGTGCGCTCCAACTGCCTGGCCCCCGTCGCCTGGACCCGGATGACCCAGTCCGTGCCGATCAAGGACGAGGCCGCCGCCGCCCGCCGCGCCGTGATGGCCGAGAAGATCCGCGCCGACCAGCCGGCCCGCTTCTCTGTCGCCATGGTTACGCCAGCGGCTGCACACGTCTCGGGCCAGATCTTCGGGTCGTCCGGCGAGAACATCATCCTCTACTCACAGCCTCGCCCCATCGAGACGGTGACCAAGGAAGAAGGCTGGACGGTTGCGACGATCCTGTCGGAAGCCGTGCCGAAGATGGCGCCCAAGTTCTTCGATCTGAACCGTGCGGTGATGCCGGGTGCGACCCCGGCGAAGGCTCCGGCCTAAACGCCCCGATACGGGCTGAATTGAAGCAGCGGCGGTCTTCGGATCGCCGCCGTTTTCATGGGTGGCCCCGCCGTTGCGAGGGTTCGACCCATGAGCTACGGCACGTCCCATATTGGCGCATATCGGCAGGACACGGTCCTGGCCATGGCGGCGGTCGACCGCATGCACGCCCAGACGACCCGCGCCGTAACGCCGCCGGTCCGGATGGTGGAAACGCCTCTGCAGGTTCGCGACCAGGTGATGGCTGAGCGAGGCCTCAGCCGCTTGGACATCGTCCGACTCTCTGGCCAAGCGCGTCTGGAAGCCGAAATCTCGATCAACGCCGAAACCAACCAACGCGCCCGCCAAGCCCAGATCCGCACCACCGGGAATTTCGTCGACCTGCGGGTTTAGCGTCTGGCTCTACAGCCGGTGCCGTAGCCGCCACTCCTCGCGCGTGATCTCCCAATAAATCGACCGCCGCACTGTCCCGTCAGGGCGAACCGCATCGCGCTCGCCCATGCGATTGAAGCCCGCGGCGTCGATGCCTTTCTGAACGCGGATGTTGTCCAGCGCGGCCGTCAGGCACATCATGCGTACGCCCAGGGTCTCGAAGATCCAGCCGAAACTGTGGGCCATTCCGGCACCGCCCCGGCCTTGATTCTGCAGATCCGCACGCACGCCGCCGCCCAGTTCCGCCGCCGACCTGTCAGGCCAGACGGCGATGTGAGAATAGCCCGCGACCACGCCTTCCGCATCGAGGGTGACCATTAAGAGTCCCTCGCCCGCTTCGTTCTCCGCTATCCCGCTGGCAATCCAGGCTCGCACGCTCTCCAGCGTGAACGGGCGCGGCAGATCATAGATAGGACCCGACACCCGTTCGTCCAGGAACAGCGCCAGCACCCCCGGCGCATGGCTGAGGGCGGCACGCGCGCGGCCAGGTCCCAGGGTACCCACATCTGCGGTCTGCACCGCATTTCGTATCGCCTCCGCCTCTTCGCCGGAGACCTTGAGCACGGTCTTCGGCGGGGCGCTCATGACGCAGCCAAGGCTTCTAGCGCCGCGCCGTCCAGTCGCCGGACCGTCCACTCCGTTTTTGCTGAGGCACCCAGGCTGTCGTAGAAGGCGATGGACGGCGCATTCCAGTTCAGCACCGCCCACTCCAACCGGCCCAGCTCGGCGTCGACACAGCGTTGCGCGAGGCGGCGCAACAGTGCCTTACCGGCCCCACTGCCCCGCGCTTCGGTTTTCACGAACAGGTCCTCCAGATAGATCCCCGCCCGCCCTCGAAAGGTCGAGTAGTTATAGAACCACAGCGCAAAGCCCACCGGCTGGCCGTTCAGTTCGGCGATGTCACAGAAGCTGCGCGGGTTCTCACCGAACAGGTCGCGGCGGATGTCGGCCTCGGTCGCCTCGACCTCGTGTGACAGCCGCTCATAGTCGGCGAGATCGCAGATGAACTGTAGGATCAGCGGCGCGTCCAACAGGGTCGCCACCCGAACGGTGAGGGCCATGCGTTAGCCGACCCGAAGACCCGTGGTCTCCTCCGACAGGGCCCAAAGGCGTTCGGCGGCTTCGGGATCAAGGGCGAAGTCCATGACGCCGGCGCGAGCCTCAAGCGAGAACGTCACGGCCTGAGCGAGGTCTTCCAGATAGAGCCCGCCAACGCCTTCTAGTTCCGGGCCGACCGCAGCCCAGACGCTGGTGGAGGCGCCTTGTGCCGGGGTCTTGAAGCCCTGGGCCACGACGCCCTCGTCGTTCATCCAGCCCATGGCAATCATCTCCTCGCGCGGCAGGTGGCGTTGCAGCGGGGTCATGATGCCGCCCGGCATGACGGCATTGGCCGTGACACCCAGGTCGGCGAACCGTTTGTTGAAGCCCACGGCAAACAGTGAATTGGCGGTCTTGGACTGGCCATAGGAGTCCCATTTGTCATAGGCGCGGGTGCGATAGTGCGGGTCGTCGAAGTTCATGCCGCTGCGGCGGTGGGCGATGGACGAGAGCGAGACTAGGCGCGCGGTGCGGCCCTCTTCCGCGCCGTTCATCAGCGCCCGCGCCAGACCCACGCCCAGCACGAAGTGGCCGAAGTGGTTGGTGCCGAGCTGCATTTCCAGATCGTTGGTCGTGTAGCTCAGCGGGCAGGCCATCACCCCGGCGTTGTTGATCAGCATATGCAACGGCTTGTCGCCCCACGCCTCGGCGAAGGCCGCCACAGTGGCCAGGTCCGATAGGTCCAGCATACCGACGCTGGCACGCTCTGCGCCGACCGCTGCATTAACCTCGGCGGCGGCGGCCTCGCCCGCGGCGCGGTTGCGCACAGCAATGGTGACACTGGCCCCGGCCCCGGCCAGGGCGCGCACGGTCTCGATACCGATCCCGGTTGCACCGCCGGTGACGACCGCATTGCGTCCGGTTAGGTCGTGACCCTCGAGGATCACGCTGGCGTCTGTGAACGGCGAAAGGCCGGAAATGATGCGGTTGGTCATGTTTGGGTGCTCTGTGACGTTGAGGCCTGATACCAGTCGATGCCGGAGGAGTCCCGGGTGCGGGTGGCGATGCCGCGCGCGATCAGGCAATTCAGGTGCGCTAGGCTCTCGCCGGTGGCCAGACCCAGCAGGTTCTCGTCGATCGTTCGGCGGAACAGGACACTGAACACATCTACCACCCGCTTCGGTTCGACGATGACGGCGGCCAACCGTTCCAGGGCCCGCTCATGGCCGCTGATCAGGTGGTCGAGGCGCGCGTGCAGGCCGTGGAAGGGATCGTTGTGGGCGGGCAGGACCAGGATGTCGTCCGGCACCTCAGTCTTGATCCGCGCCAGCGAGGTCACCCAGTCGGTCAAGGGATCACCGTCCGGCTCAGTCGGGAACACCGACACGTTCGAGGAAATCTTCGGCAACACCTGATCGCCCGAGATCATTACCTTCAAGTCCGGGCAATAGAGGCATCCGTGCTCTGGACTGTGGCCGGAGCCGACGACGATGCGCCAAGTGTGGGCACCGATTTGGATCTCATCGCCGTCGCTCAGACGTTTATAGCTGTCCGGCAGCGCATAGAGCCCGCGTCCAAACCCGCCGAACCGCGCGCGGTAGTTCTCTAGCGCGTCTTCGCTCCAGCCTGTGGCCTTGAAGAACCGCAGCGCATCGTCCGGCGCCTCGCGCCCCGTGTCCGCCGCCAGCGAGCGGCAGGTGATATACTCCAGCCGCGTGATCCACAGCTGGGCATCGTACTTGCGGGTCAGATATCCCGACATGCCGATGTGGTCGGGATGCATGTGGGTGACGAACACCCGCGTAACCGGCTTGCCGCCCAACGGCCCGGCCAGCACCGCGCGCCAGGCGTTGCGCGTCGCCGTCCCGCCGATGCCGGTATCGACGATGGCCCAGCCGCCCTCCTCTTCGATGGCCCACACATTGATCCAGGCCAGCGCGCCGCCCAGTGGCATGCGCATCCACTTGACGCCCGGCGCAACGTCTACCGCCTCGCCCAAGGCCGGAGCTTCGGCGAACGGATAGGTCAGCTTTGGCCGATGGCTTTCCCAGGCCTGCGCCTCTTCGATACCGTCTCGCAACGCCACGTACTCCCTATCGGTGTGACGATCAGTATCCCGCGCCGAGGGGGCGGAGGGCAAACGGCGATTTCGAGAAAGCGCGCGCGCCTATCGGCCGAACCACATCGCCATCCGCGCCCGGATCAATCTCCACAGAAGCGCCACCGGAAAACTTCGGTAGGCCGGAGCGTCGCCGGGTAGAGGTACGTCGGACACGCGGCGACCAACCTTGGTGCGCATCTCAATCGGTGGCGCATCGCCATCGAAGCGGTGCCGATAGGCCGACACCCAATGGCCAGGGCCGAACTTGAGAAACATCGCGGTGTTGCAACAGTCCGCGATCATGCGGCGCGTGGGCGCTTTTTCCGTGAGCCGCATAGGCACCAGCAGCGCCTGTCCACTGACACAATGGAAGCGATCGTCCCGGTAGGTGAGATAAGGTGTCCCGCCGTCTTCATCGCGAACTGGTGCTGCGTCAGCCAGCGCTTCGAGCCGGAGGCCAGCGGCCTGACAATCCAGGCAGTAACACACCCCGCTAAGGATCGGCGGTCCCATCGCCTCGCACTGCACACGACCACAACGGCAGGTGGCGGTTCGGGTGATCATTGTCGAAGGCTGCATGCGTTTTCTGTCTAGCACACCCTCAAGCTTGTGTGACGTTGCGTGGTTTTCGCTAAAGGGTACGAGAAAGCCACAAGAGCGATGCTGGGAGCGAGATGATCATGGGCCATATTGCCGCCAATCCGGATGCTGCACTCGCCGCACGCCTTGATCCCATCATCGATGCCGCCCTGGCCGAGCAGCGGATCGCTGGCGGTGTCGCTCTGGTCGCAATACGGGGCGAGTTGGTCTACGCGCGCGCCGCCGGGCACGTCGACATCGCCTCTGGTCGCCCCATGACGCTGGACGCCATCTTTCTGGCGGCGTCGCTTAGCAAACCCATCGTGACGGCGGCAGTGCTGGCGCTGGTGGAGGACGGCGTCATTGGGTTGGACGATCCCGTGACCCGCTACCTGCCAGACTTTCAGCCACGCTGGGACGGTCAGGTTCCGACGATTACGCTTCGCCACCTGCTGACCCACACCTCGGGGCTGGCCTATGGGTTCCTGCAGCCGGCGGACGGGCCCTATCTCAAGCTGGGTGTCTCGGACGGGATGGACCAGCCCGGCCTGGGGTTCATCGAGAACCTGAAGCGCGTGTCCGAGGCGGGCCTGATGTTCCCACCCGGCGCGGCGTGGCTCTATTCGGTGGGCATCGATGTGCTGGGCGCGGCGGTCGAGGCCGCCACGGGGCGTAGCCTCGGGCAGGTGGTCGCCGAGCGGGTAACTGGCAAGCTGGGGATGTCGGACACCGGCTTTCATATCGCCGATGTCGCGCGACTGGCCCCGCCCTACGCCTCGGGTCCGCCGCCTGTGCGCATGGGTCAGACCCACACTGTGCCCTTTGCCGAGCTCTCTGGCATCCGGTTTGCGCCGGATCGCATCCTCGATCCGGGCTCGTTCCCTTCAGGCGGGGCGGGGATGGCCTGTTCAGCACCGGACTTCATCAACTTCCTGGAGGCTATCCGCACCGGTGGCGAAGGCGTGGTCTCGGCTGAGATGTCGCGCGATATGATGACCAACCAGACCGGCGCGCTGGGGGTCATGCTGGGCGGTCCCGGTGTGGGCTTCGGGTTTGGCGGTGCCGTGACGGTGGACGCCTCCCTGGGCGCTGGGCCTTTGCCGAACGGTGCTTGGAACTGGGGCGGGGTTTATGGCCACACTTGGTTCGTCGACCCAGCGTCGGAGACCAGTTTCGTGCTGATGACCAACACCTCGCCCGAGGGGATGAGCGGGCAGCTGTCGGCGGAGTTGACGGCAGCCGTGGCGGCGGGCTGAGCCAAGTCGGATAGAAGAACACTTCAGGGGGACTTTAGAATGCTTAGAATCGCGATGTCGCTGGTCGCATCACTAATATTTTCCGGCGCGGCGGCGGCTCAAACGCCGCAACCTGGCGAGGCCGCATTTCGAAGCCTCTACAAAGAGCTGGTGGAGACCAACACCAGCTTCTCGGCGGGGTCCTGCACCCTCGCCGCTGAGCGCATGGCCACGCGCCTAAGGGCCGCTGGTTTTCCGGACAGCGACCTCACTCTCTTCGTGCCAGACGGTAAGCCCAAGGACGGCGGGCTGGTGGCGGTCTATCCAGGCAAAGACCCCAGGGCCAAGGCCATCCTCTTGCTGGCGCACATCGACGTCGTCGAAGCCAAGCGGGAGGACTGGGTACGCGACCCTTTCACGCTGATTGAAGAGGGCGGCTATTTCTACGCGCGCGGGTCGTCAGACGATAAGGCGCAAGGCGCAATCTTCACCGACCTATTGATCCGGCTTCGACAAGAGGGGTTCAAGCCCAAGCGCACCCTGAAACTGGCGCTAACTTGCGGTGAAGAAGGCGGCGGCCAAGTCAATGGTGCCTCCTGGCTGGTCGCCAACAAGCGCGAGCTGATCGATGCCGCGTTCGCGCTAAACGAGGGTGCAGGGGTCAATCTGGACGGCTCCGGCAAGGCGACCGCCCACACCGTGCTGGCCGGAGAGAAATCCACCCAGACCTACCGGTTAGAGGCCACAAACCCGGGTGGGCACTCATCGCGACCAGTACCGGACAATGCGATCTACCACATCGTCAGGGCCGTCGATCAAATTTCGACCTACAACTTCCCAGTCGTGATGAACGATACGACGCGCGGCTATTTCAGCCAGATGTCCAAGATTATCGGTGGCGAGCAGGGCGCAGCCATGGCGGCCGTAGTGGTCAATCCGGCTGACGCCGCTGCGGTAGCGACCCTGCGCAAGGATCCCAGCGTAAACGCGATGCTGGGAACCACCTGCGTGGCCACAATGCTGCAGGCCGGCCATGCTCAGAACGCGCTACCGCAACGTGCGACTGCGACGATCAACTGCCGCATTTTCCCAGGCGTGACCGGCGAGGAGGTGCGCGCGGCGTTGATCAAGGTCATCGACAATCCTGTGGTCACGGTCTCCGCCCCGACGGGCCGCCCCGGCATTGAGGCGGGCCCGCCGCTGACACCCCAAGTGATGGGCCCGATCCAGAAGGTCTCACAAGCCATGTGGCCGGGCGTGCCGGTGGTGCCGTTCCTGCTGGCGGCGGCAACCGACGGCAAGGCGCTGATCGCCGGTGGGATTCCCACCTACGGAGTCTCCGGCATCGCCTATGAGCCGGACCAGGGCCACATCCATGGTCTGAACGAGCGGATCGGCGTGAAGTCGCTGCTGGATGCGCGAGAGTTCAGCTATCGACTGGTGAAGATCTACGCCGACGCAAAGGACTGACGAACCGTATGCGTATCTGGATCGCGGCGTCGCATGACGCGGTGCACCGTAACGGGGGATGGGCATTCGTCCGGACCGGTGCCGAGGTGGTGGGCATGGCCGGGGGTGAGCGACGCACAACCCGTGCTCGCACCGCCTTGATCGGATTTGCCGCAGCGCTGAAAGGTGTGGCGGTAGGACAGGCCCTGACCTTCGTCGCCTCTCGCCCTGACGCCCTGGTCCTGCATACGCTGCTTAAGGCACCGAAAGAGCCACCGACGGAGGACTTGGACCTTGGCGCCAGCCTCGCAAAGACGCTGGCCGGACACAGCTGGACCCTGGCAATCGGCGACCCGGAGGCTCCGACGCCGTTCAACTTCGCCGTCGCCTGGGCCGAAATGGCCAGCCAGAAGGCTAAGGCGGGTGGTGCCTTCACCGCCGCGATCCCCAAGACCAACTTGGCGAAAGTGAAAGGGCTTTAGGTTCGATCCTGCTCACCAGCCGACAGCGTGTGAGGTCGATAAGGATTGTTAGGCCTTTTCCGGCGACACTGACGGTCTTGGTCCGCCAGGGCTGTCATAGGATGCACCATCATGAGCCGGGTGATTGGCGCCAGAACCGTCAGCGACCACTTTGAGCCAGACGACGAGGTCGACCCCAAGGTCCAGCGCCAGTTGCGGGGGCATTTGGAGCACATCGACTACGCCGCTTACACCGCCAATCGGAAAGTCCTGAGCGCGACCCTCTCGAGCGTTGACGCCGAGACATTCCAGCGCTTGGCATCGGCGGCGGCCATGTCGCGCACCCGCTGGGTCGTCGCCGCTCTCGCCATCACCGAGAAAGACGGCGCGCCGACCCAGGCCCAAATCGGAGCGCTAACCGACCTGCGTGTCGCGTATGAGGAGCTTGCCGAGGCTTATAACGGCATGCGACGCATGGTGGAGCGGGGCTACATCACCTACGTCGCGGCGGCGCCGGGCTGAGCCCCCTAAGCCAGATCACTCATCCACACGCGCAGCGCGCGTAGGAATGGCAGGGCGTCGCGAAACTCCCGCTGGGTGAACCCTTCGCGAAGCTTTTCCACCTTGGGTCGGATCGCGGCCATTGACCGGTTGTATGTCTCGCGGCCCTCTGGCGTGAGGCGTACCCGCTTCTTGCGACCGTCGGCCGCGCAGGGCTCGACCGTGATCATCCGGGTCGCTTCCAGGCGCTGGAGCGTGTTGGTAATCGCACCTGGCGTCATTTTGAGCGCGTCTGCGATCACTGCAGGCGTCAGGTCGTGGCCGCGCCGGGCGATCAAGTTGAGCACTTCGTACTGCGGATAGGTCAGTCCAACCGGCAGCGCGCGCGTGATCGCTGTGCGTACACCGTGCTCGATCAAGCTGATCTCGTCGAAGACCTGAACCTCAGGATGGTTCTCAACAATTGTGCCCATGATCTAGCTCTTCCGAATCGCTTCAGCTGAGATAGTGATCCTTCAAATCTGAACAAGGTCTTTCGAGATCGAAGGATCAGTTCGCTCGGGTTGCCAGTAGGTCATTCATCCCCTGGCGCGCCAGTTCATCGGCCCGCTCATTGTGTTCGTGACCGGCATGGCCCTTGACCCATTTCCATTGCACATCGTGACGCAGCCGCGCCTCGTCCAGGCGTCGCCAGAGATCATCATTCTTGACCGGCTTCTTGTCGGCGGTGGTCCAGCCGCGACGTTTCCAGGCGTAGATCCACTCCGAGACGCCCTTGATCACATACTGGCTGTCGGTGTTCAGCTCGACTTTGCAGGGCTTGTTCAGCGCCTCCAGCGCCTGGATCGCCCCCATCAGTTCCATGCGGTTGTTGGTGGTCGCCAATTCACCGCCGCAGAGTTCCCTGCGCTTTTCACCAAGCATCAGGATCGCGCCCCAACCGCCCGGACCTGGATTTCCTGAGCAGGCACCGTCGGTGAAGATTATAACGCTCGGGGTCATGTCTGGCCGCCGAACAGCACTAGGTCGGGCGACGAGCGGTGGACGGCCAGCTTCCGCTCATACTCAAGCGGACTCTTAGGCCGAACCAGGGCACCGGCCGGCGTCGCGCCCCAATCATGCAGTCGGGTCAAGAAAAACCGCATAGCCGCACCATGGGCCAGCACCGGCAAGGCGGCGCGCTCCGC